>CALFHN010000116.1 GCA_937876355.1 uncultured Bacteroidota bacterium
CAACTAATCTAAATCTGGACTTCAGACCGAACTCCTACTGGTCAACCGATTCCCTTCTGGACTCCCTTCAAGGGAGTATTTCCGGCACAATGCGGCGCAAGATCATCAACGATCTTCTTCAACAGGGCGAGGTGTATCCCGTCATTCAACAACTTTTGAATGAACAACTTCCAGCCGATATGAAATCGGCCTGGGAGAGATTACACCCCACGTTCATGGGTGGTGAATACCTTCCGGACCGCAAACCTGGCGAAGTAGAAATCGCTCGGCTAGACTTGGAATCCACTACCGCAGACGTCTTCAGTTTTCGCGCGCGCCCCACTCGAACTCGCATCTACTACCGCCTAGTTGACGAATACAATACCGATTACATTTGCCTGCCCCTTTGGTCGACAAGACCGCTAACACTGGGGCAACTCATTGGATCAATCGATAAGGCCAACGGCTTGGACTTCGATAATCCTGCCGATCAAGGATTGATCATTGATCTGTTGGAGTGCAACATGGATTCGAACCGAGATCCAGAGGAATTGCGGCATTTTGTGACGGTGACTTCTGATTTCTATCCAGACATCACTTCGTGGTACGAAAAGGAAATTGAACGCTGGATCAGCACCTATTCGTTCGAGGTGACATCATGATGCGAGAACTGCTTTCCAAATCCCGAAGCGCTGGGGATACGCGACTCCTGCGCAGTTTCGCCCTGCACTATTCCGGCCTCATTGGACCCTCGATTCCGGAACTTGATATCGCCAGATCCATGGTCACCCATCTTCTTGACGGAAAGTGTACCATCGCCGATCTCGTGCTTTTCAGAGAACGAATGCTCCACCGACCAGAGCGGTTTCTTTCTCTTTCGGAAGCGGAGCGTCCCATCTTTGAAGCTGCCTACTGTTTAGCGTCTCCTTCCTCCTGGGAAGCGGCTCTCGCTATCCACGATATCTCTTTCCAACTAATTGATATTCGTGCAAGTGTCGAAGAATTCCAGGAGCAACAGGATGCTCTTCATGCACTATGTGACGACATGCGTTTCTTTGTGGTAACAGGATCATTGGGCGAACCGGAGAAGCTCTTACTCCCGGGCCTGCCCATTTCGGATCTCGAGGCCCGAGAACTTGCGCGAAGGTACCTCCGGCTCCATGAAAGAACGGATGTAAAGGCAGACGACGTCATAAAGCTGGTTAAAATCGGGTCTTTTTACAACTTCGGCAATTTCGATGTCGAATTGTGTTGGGCCGTATGCCTTGACGACATAGACCAAACAACTCTGAGATCCTCTCGGTTTCTGGTTGTCGACGCCATTGACGGCAAAATCCTTGGAACGGTCGAACAGGATGGAGACTGAAGGATGAATTACCCACACACAGAAATATGGACAGCACTATGAACGCACACGATAGACTGGAAGAACTCGTCCGGAGATTCTCCACCTTAGAGAGAGATACAGAGCTCAGACAATTCGCCTGCTGGGTAGCCGCGCAGACGAATCCGTCGCTAAAATCTCACCAAAACATACTCACGACCATCTCGCGCGTAAAAAAGGTATAAATGATGAAACAATTCAAAATACGGCCGACAGATCCAGAAGATCTCACGCCGACCGAAGCAAAACAACTGGCCAGGAACTTAGCCGAGTTACTGAAAAAGAAAAAAGCCACCAGAGCCGAATCGCAAGAGCCTGGCTCCGACTCAACGTCTTCAAGGGCTTTAAGAGAAGCCCAGCAGAAGGAGAGACTGAGGCGACTTTCTTTACCCAGCTCCGTGGCAATGATGGAAGCGTTTGGGTTCAACATGGATCCATAAGAGTCAAGTCCATTGCTAGGTGGTAGCTTTTCGGAGTATGCTTGTAATGCCGGTTGAACATTTTCTATTCGACCTAATCAACTCGAAACCTCGGGTCCGAGCCACTGCTCTGTTGGGCCATCGGGATTGAACAAGTGGTGCCCAATATCCTGCGTTCCTCTCGATTCGTCGTCATAGACGGAATTACCTCAGAGTACTGGGGAATTACTCATGCCGATGATGAGGGTTAAGGGATCACAAATAAAAGAAAATTGAATTATGAGCAATACATCGAACCTAATTACGCTGTCAGAGGGTGAGGAATGGAATGTCTCTCCTGAAATGTTGAAATGGAGTGATACCGATGAGACATGGGATCTCTATGAAATGGATGCGCACTTCAAATTGTTAAGAGATGTCCTCGAGGGCTGCTACTCTATTTACATTGAGGATACCGAATATGAGGCTGCGTTTCCGATCGGAGGTGGGCATTTTTTTGAAAGTGATTACTTCGAAGCCTGAAGAGGCTCGCCAGGAAATTCGTTCAGGTTTAGCCAAGCTAATGTGGTCAAATCGTGGCATAATCATGGCCAACCTCGAACAATCAGCGGAGACTTATGCTTCAGAGCAAAAAAGGAGGATGTCCAAGCGTTTGGCAAACGGAATTCATATTGGAACCGTTTACGAGTGGTTCGACAACTTCTTGCCTGATGCCATTGAGCTTTGGTTGGAGCGCAAGCCATCAGGGTTGCCTCCTTATAGGCTCTGGACGTACGATCTGCGTTACTGGGATCCCACGGGCTTTATCCTGGAAGTTGGAGACTCTGAGAGGCAAGCAGCACGTGATTTGGTAGAGCGGTTTGCATCAGCAGGAGGGCTGCAGTCAATTGCCAAA
>CALFHN010000117.1 GCA_937876355.1 uncultured Bacteroidota bacterium
CCCACCAATGCAGAGGCACCTGTATTGGAAATGGTTCGAGCCACAAATTCATACCATAAATGGAGGCTGGAACCGCAACGACCAAGCCAACCATCACAAGGATCACAAACTCTTTAGAAAGCAACTTGACCACTTGCACGACGAATAGGGAGCGGCACAGTCTGTCGTTTTCTTGCGCGCCGCCGCTAATTGGACTTAGATCGCCAATTCCGGATGAGTCTTGTGGCGACCATACTGATCACACCGACCGAAATCCCGAACATAGCCATCATGCCCCACAAGTTGCCGGGTCCAGTTCGAGATAGAAGCAATCCCATGATGGGCATACCCACGAAGGCGCCAGTGGAAAATGATAAAATTCCCATTCGAAATTGCGGCGCCAAAACATGTTGCCACCCGATATAAATTCCCTGAAGAACGCATGCAATTAAGAGCGCATAAATTCCCCCAATGAATGGGAAATAAAGAAAGGCTGAGGCAATTAGTCCACCCGTAGCGGTGGTTGCGATCCATTGTCTATTATCCATCTGAAAGCGATTTATTCTGAGAATGCGGCATCAAAGGCCCTACTCGATGGTGGAAAATCAACGGCTCGCACAAAATCACATGCCTCCTCGGCCCCGTGTTCTCGATCCATTCCAATGTCTTCCCATTCGACTGAAAGTGGTCCGGTATAACCACTTCTGTTGAGCGCACGAATGATTTCCTCAAAGTCGATATTTCCCCGTCCAAGTGAACGAAAGTCCCACTGCCTGCGAATGTCACCGAAATCTGTGTGGCCACCAAAAACACCGGCCTCGGTGCCTTCGTTCGACCACCAGACGTCTTTCATATGAACGTGGTAAATTCGATCCGAAAATTGATGGATAAACTTAACGTAGTCCACGCCTTGGTATCCAAAATGACTAGGGTCATAATTAAAGCCAAATGTTTTGCGATTTCCAATGGCCTGTAGGGCCCGCTCAGCGGAAGCAATGTCAAAAGCAATCTCGGTTGGATGAACCTCGAGTCCGAACCGAACCCCCATTTCATCGAACACATCCAAAATTGGGTTCCAACGTCGAGCAAAATCAAGGTAACCATCCTCAATCATTTGGGCGGAAACAGGAGGAAAGGAATACAAATAGTGCCAGATTGAGCTGCCCGTAAAGCCGTTGACCACCCCAACTCCCAACCGATTGGCTGCACGAGCAGTATCCATCATTTCGGCGGCGGCGCGGCTTCTTACGCCTTCTGGATCTCCATCGCCCCACACGTAGGCCGGTAAAATTGATTTATGACGTTCATCTATCCGGTCGCAAACCGCTTGGCCTACCAAATGCGAGCTTATGGCATACACTTTCAAACCATATTTAGCCAACAAGGCATGCCGACCGGCGCAATATCCATCTTCGTGAAGCGCCCGTTGAACATCAAAATGATCTCCCCAACAAGCAAGTTCTAGGCCGTCGTAACCCCAGCTGGCGGCTTTTTTGGCAAGGTCTTCTAAGGTTAGGTCGGCCCACTGGCCGGTGAATAGAGTAACTGGACGTGACATGGTTAACGATTGTTATTGTTGTGATGCGCGGTTAACACCCATTCGCAATTGGCTGTTCTCTTTTAGCTTCAGAGTATGTTATTACAAAAACAGATGATCTCAACGGTGCGTTATTCTGGAGGCGTGTAGGACGCGTCCACCCAAGAGCGCAATTTGTGACTACGAACTGCGGTATGAATAAAGTGAACACCTCTGGCTCCATCTTGAACGGTTGGAAAATCTTGATCCAACGGATTTGGGGCGGCGGCCGAATTGCGAGCCGCAATGGTGCGCAATACGTTGGAATAGATATTAGCAAAACCCTCAATGAAGGCTTCTGGATGACCACTTGGCAAGCGGCTCGCATGAGCGGCCGCCGCGCCCATGTATCCATTTCCGCGTTTAAAAATCTGTTCGGGTGCATCTGGATATCGAACGTATAACCAATTTGGATGCTCCTGTTTCCATTCGACGCCTGCTTTGGTACCGTAAACCCGAATCGTGAGGTTGTTTTCTTCTCCGACGCTTATTTGAGAACAGTACAAAATGCCCCTAGCACCTCCTTTATACCGAATTAAAATAGAGGCGTCGTCTTCCAGTGCCCGACCTTCCACCATAGTCCCGAGGTCAGCGAGCATTTCGTCCATTTCTAGTCCAGTGACATAGTGTACAAGGTTTTCGCAGTGTGTACCGATATCCCCCAAGGCCGACGATATGCCCGCCCTAGCCGGATCGGACCGCCACGAAGCCTGTTTTTGGCCCGTAGACTCTAATAAAGTGGAAAGCCACCCTTGAGGATATTCAACCACAACTTTGCGAATTGAACCTAACGTTCCATCCAAAACCATCTGCCGGGCTTGTTTTATAACCGGATACCCCGTGTAATTGTGGGTTAAAGCAAAGATGCGACCTGTGGCTTTTACTGTTCGGCAAAGGTCTTCCGCCTCTTCGACCGTCAACGTCATGGGTTTATCACAAACCACATCAAAACCGGCCAAAAGTGCTGCTTTTGCAACTGGATGATGTAAAAAATTGGGAGTTACAATACTAATAAAATCCAACCTATCGCTCGTTCTCCCCGATTCTTTGGTCAGCATATCCTTCCATGAGCCATAGACCCGGTCGGGGTCCAGATGCAACTCCCGACCCGTTTCCTGAGACTTTTCGGCTGAGGAAGAAAATGCACCTGCGGCAATTTCTGCGAGTCCGTCCAGCCTAGCGGCCATTCTGTGTACCGCGCCAATAAATGCCCCCGGGCCCCCTCCAACCATCGCATACCTAAGCTTTCTGTCCATCTGTCTACCTTCTTTCCCTTTGTTTACTTTTTAGCCCGCTTGATGTTAATCATAAGGTAATCTAGCGGACAATTTCATATTGTACATTTAAAATCCCATTGCTCACATGCCACTTTGTCTCAAAAAATGACCTTATCTACTACTTTCAGAGAGCAGCCCCTTATTCTGATAGTCGACGACGAAGAGGACATTGTAGATTTGCTTCAGTATAACCTGAAAAAAGAAAAATATGATACACTCGTGGCTTTCGATGGACTTGAAGGATTAGAAAAGGCTCAAGCTTCACGGCCAGACTTAATTGTACTTGACATAATGATGCCTAAGATGGACGGCCTGAGCATGGTCAAAGCACTACGGCAGGATGTCAACTTGAGGTCGACACCCATTTTAATGTTAACAGCCCGAGACGAGGAAGAAGACCACGTTAAAGGATTGGATTCCGGGGCTGACATTTACCTCTCGAAGCCCATTTCTGTGCCCGTTTTAATTAGCCAAGTCAAAGCCCTTTTAAGAGGGAAAAGTCAGTTTGAATCGATCTCCAACACATTAATTGTGGGCGATCTCGTAATTGACAAAGATCGATACGAGATACAATTGAAGGGAGTATCATCTCCAATTCACCTGGCCAGAAAAGAATTTGATTTGTTGTATTTCCTTGCTCAAAAGCCGGGCCGGGTATTTTCAAGGCAAGATCTTTTGGATCGGGTTTGGGGGCGCGATGTATACGTAGTTGATCGAACTATAGATGTTCACATCCGAAAAATCAGAGAAAAGATCGGGGAGCATTACATTGAAACGGTCAAAGGCGTCGGTTATCGATTGACCTCTCGCTTTGACAGTCAATAAAACTGGCCCTTTCCATTTTAAAGTGGGTAATTTGGTTTCGCAAAAAACCCCTTGAGCCGAGCCGAGTCCCATGAATACAGAAAGCACGCCACATCGCGAGCCGAACCGGTTCAAACGGCGGCGTTCAGAACCACATCAACTCGCCTTAAAAATAGGATCGATTGTTGGACTCTCTACTGCGTTGGTCCTTGTCATCTTGCAGTGGTCAGTGTGGAGTTGGTCTTGGACTGGTACGGTTGTCCTAACGCTTACATCGGCCGGAATGGCTTATTGGGCCACAAATCGACTTGTTTCTAGGCGCATAAAATTCGTTCAGACAGCAATAAAACGAATTCGCAAGCACACTTTTGAAAGCCTTGATCTATTGTCAGAAAGCAAAGGGGACGAATTAAATGATCTCATTCGTCAAGTGTATCGAACCGGCCGCGTAGTAAACGAGGAGTTTGAAGAGCTTACTAACCTCGAACACTATCGCCGCGACTTCATCGGAAATGTGTCTCACGAGCTTAAAACACCCATTTTTGCTATCAGAGGTTTTGCTGAAACGTTAGTCAACGGTGCTCTAGAGGACAAAGAGGTCCGGCTGTCTTTTGTCGAAAAAATTGTGCGCAATGCAGATAGGCTGGCCAACCTGGCGCAAGATCTAACGGAGATCTCTCGTCTAGAAACAGGGCGAAAAACGGCAGTCCTTCAACC
>CALFHN010000118.1 GCA_937876355.1 uncultured Bacteroidota bacterium
GTACGATTCGGGTGATGTTGGCCTGGATGAAGATGCTCTAGAAGCCGAAATAAGTCGCTCGAAGGTGATTAATCTGTTTGAAGCTTCGCTCATGGAAGCAGTTCGACAGGGGACCTCTGATATTCACATTTTTCCGAATGCAAACCGACAAGTTGAAATCCATTTACGGACGGATGGTCGTTTGAAAAAATGGCATGTCGAAGACAAAGTTCATCCTGAAGCTTTTCTTGCTGTCGTGAAGGACAATTCAAGCAACGTAGACCGTTTCGAGAGGGATGCAGCGCAAGATGGATTTATTCAACGCCAAATCGATGGTGCATTAATCCGTTTTCGTGTTTCTATTCTGCCAATTGCTTCAGCGAACCAGGAATTAAGAGCAGAAAGTATTGTAATCCGTATTTTGGATGACCGTAAGGTATTGACCGACATTACCAAATTAGGGATGTTGGATGTGGCCATGGAGCGGTTTAACAAAGCAATTCGTCAACCGCACGGAATGATTATTCTAACCGGTCCGACGGGTTCTGGTAAGAGTACAACTCTGGTTGCCGCACTTTATCAGGTTGTGACCCCAGAAGTCAACGTATTGACGGTCGAAGATCCGGTTGAGTACATCATTAAGGGTGTCCGTCAGATAAAATTGAGTCATAAGCTGGATTTAGAAGGCGCGCTTCGAGCAATTCTTCGTCATGACCCGGACATTGTGATGGTAGGGGAGATGAGGGATAAGCACACTGCTGAACTTGCGATCAAATTAGCAAACACGGGTCACCTAACCTTTTCTACGCTTCATACGAACGACGCTCCTGCGGCCGTTAGCCGGCTGTACAAAATGGGTGTTGAACCGTTTTTGATCGCGTATGCTATTAATTTGGTCGTTGCCCAGCGGCTGATCAGAGAAGTCTGCGCAAACTGCAAAGTTGTTGATACAGACCCCGATCTTGTTTTAATGCGTACCCTTGGGTTCACCGAGCCTGAAATTGAAGAAACCACTATTTATAAAGCAAATAAGGGCTCTAAGTGCCCGAAATGCCACGGAAATGGATATAAAGGTCGTCGAGCTGTGTGTGAAACGCTTTATTTTACCCGCGAAATCCGAAATATGATTGCGGAATCCGGAGAAGCCATTGATGAAGACGCCATTCGAATTCAGGCCGAAAAGGACGGAATGCTGTCCTTGCAAGACTCTGCACGTGAACTAGTGAAAATGGGTGTCACTACGGTTGAAGAGATGCTTCGCACTACTGCTTCGGAGTAGCAGAAACCCTCTACGTTCACGTCAAAAACGAAATGCAAGCGTCTGCGATATAGGTCTGTTCCATTTCGGTCAACTGAGTGTGCATGGGAAGAGATAACACTTCATTTGCTGCCCGCAACGTTTCAGGAAGTGATACAAATCTGCATGAACTCGGATTATCCTTGTAGATTGGGAGTAAATGTAGAGGCACCGGATAGTAGACAAATGACGGGATATCTTTAGAACCCAAATGCGCTTGAAGCGCATCACGTCTGCCCGAATCGTTTCCAATTACCCGAATAGTGTACTGGTGGAATACATGTGTTCCAGATGGGTGCCTGAAAGGTGTTTGAATACCGGGGGTGTCAGCAAACAACATGTCGTACCTGTTGGCAGCGGCCGTCCGAGAGGCGGAATACTCATTTAAACGCCTAAGTTTTACCCGTAGTATGGCTGCCTGAAGGGTATCAAGTCTTGAATTAACTCCAATAACTTCATTGTGGTACTTTTTGCTTGATCCATGATTGGATATTAGGCGAGATTGGGCAAGCAGGTCGCTTCTACGGCTTACAATGGCGCCACCATCTCCGTAACAGCCTAAGTTTTTGGAAGGGAAAAAAGAAAGCGTACCAATATCTCCTATGGTTCCGGCATAACGTCCCTTCCAGGTTGAACCAATAGCCTGAGCATTGTCTTCAATGATTGGAACGCCATACTTATTTGAAATACGGCCAATTTCAGTCATGTCAGCGCATTGACCAAATAAATGAACGGGAACAATCGCCTTAGTCTTTGGCGAAA
>CALFHN010000119.1 GCA_937876355.1 uncultured Bacteroidota bacterium
GGTGAACGCGCCTTTGAAACGGTTTCTTTTCTTGACAAACATGTCCGATGGCCGGGAAACGAGGGATTTGACGCGTCTATCGGTCACATTGCAGAGCAATTGGAATACGCTGGGTATGTGAGAGAAGATTTGGCATCTGTTTCTGATCGAATGACCTTTCGAGTGGAAAGCTATCCCATGAATCGTTCGGCATGGCAGCCGTTGCACGCCAACGTCAAAATTGTAGGTGATTCCGAAGACCTACTCGATTTTTACGATAACCGCAATATGTTGGCCACCAACTCCTTTGCAACAGTTACTGGTGGAATTACTGGGTTTGTAATTGACGCAGGAGACGGTTCAGAAGAGGCTTTCGGGGGATTGGATGTCAAAGGCAAAATCGTTCTCATAGAAGGTCAAATATCGCGCGCATTTCAACGGGCCGTCGCCCGGCGCGGTGCCATTGGAATTTTCGCCTACTCCCTGCCTGCATATCTACAACCTGAAATAAATCAGCAATCTATTCAGTTTAAAAGCATTCCGCTGAATGAAAAAGCGACCAGTTGGGGTATAAACCTGTCAAATTGGGCCTTGGTCCGTTTAAGAGCTGCGTTGTCAAAAGGACCTGTCGAAGTCCGTGTGGTTACAAACGTAAGATGGACTCCAGATGCGATTGAGCAAACGGTAGTCGCAGATATTAAAGGAAGTCAAGTCCCTGACGAACGATTTGTTTTCAGCGCTCATGTCCAAGAGCCGGGCGCAAACGATAACGCGTCGGGAGTAGGAGCTCAGGTCGAAATGGCGCGCGTGGCTGCAAATATGGTAAAAAGTGGCCAAATCGACCCAAAACGAACCATTTCCTTCATATGGGGTGATGAAATCAGGTCGACCAATCGATATGTTACCCAGGATTCGGTGCGCAGAGAGGGAATCTTGTGGGGCCTTTCCTTAGATATGGTGGGCGAAGACACCCAAAAGACGGGGGGCACTTTTTTGATTGAAAAAATGCCTGACCCTTCCGCAATTTGGACTAGAGGGGAGGAAAAACATACCGACTGGGGCGGTCGCCCGTTGACCAAGGAAGATATGACTCCGCACTATTTCAACGATTTTGTGCTTCATAGGGCACTGGAACAAGCAGAAACGAACGGGTGGATTGTGAAAACGAACCCATTTGAAGGAGGCAGTGATCACGTTCCATTTCTTAGATCCGACATCCCAGGTTTGTTGCTTTGGCACTTCACCGACCAATATTACCATACGGATCGGGACAGAATTGAAATGGTATCTCCGGCGGAATTGAAAAACGTAGGTGTTACTGCTCTGGTATCGGCATTTGCTTTAGCTTCAGCCGATGGAAAAATGACTCGGGCGTTTGTGAAAGAGGTTCAAAATGCAGCTATTGCAAGACTTCAAACCGAGTATCTGTTGAGCACCGACGCAATTGAGTCCGGTGCTGAGGTCCTCGTTGAGGAAGATATTTTGGCCACCTGGAAAGGCTGGTATGATGCAGCTTTATCCTCAATGACGGATATTGAAGTAGGTGGTTCATCAGCAGAAACGATGGCGGCAATAGAAATGGCTAAAAATCGCCTCGCCGCGGCCTTTTCTGAGTTGAGTTTGTCGAAAAATTAAAAACTGACGGTTGTAATCATGAGGAGTTTGACGAGGATATTAGGTAAGAGGATATTAGGTGTTTGTCTCCTATTTGGCGTGCTGTTTGGCACGCATAACCAAGCTCTGGCTCAGACCAAACCGGTTTTTGAGGATGGACAGGCCCAAATAGTGGACGGTTTTAACGATAGTTCGAAGTGGATAAGAGAGGAGCTGTGGGTCGAAACCGAATTCGACTCCGATGGCGATGGAAAACAGGATCGTGTCCACGTGGCGGTGATTCGGCAAGTTCAGACTGCGTCCGAAGGGCTCAAGGTCCCAGTTATTTACGGATCGAGCCCCTATTATTCGGGCACATCTGGTTCTCCCGCATATTTGTGGGATGTAAAGCAAGAAGTCGGCGCCGAGCCACCACCCCGCACCAATCAACCACCCCCTCCATTTGGAAATAATCGGCCGGGTATTTCAAATGGTTTAGTCGAAACATGGGTGCCCCGAGGGTTCGCGGTCGTTCACTCCGAGTCGCCGGGAACCGGCCTATCTGAGGGCTGCCCAACTGTTGGAGGCATAAATGAATCGCTCGCGCCAAAGGCCGTAATCGATTGGCTAAATGGTCGGGCGAAAGGCTACACAACCGTAGATGGAAATCAATCTGTGACCGCACCATGGGCTACAGGAAAGGTGGGCATGACTGGGACGTCGTATAACGGCACCCTTCCTCTTGCGGCCGCCACCACGGGCGTAAGTGGCTTGGAGGCTATCATTCCAGTGGCTCCCAATACCTCTTATTGGCATTATTACCGTTCCAATGGGTTGGTGCGGCATCCGGGAGGATGGCTTGGTGAGGATATTGATTTCCTTTATGATTTTATTCACAGCCGGGATTCCGAGCGTCGAGACTACTGCAATGCAACTGTCCGAGACGGAGAAATGGCGGCGGGCCGCGATCGTAAAACTGGAGACTATAACACTTTTTGGGCTGGTCGCGACTATATCAATGTCATTGACAACGTCAAGGCCGCCGTCTTGATGGCCCATGCGTTTAACGACTGGAATGTAGTACCCGAACACAGTACAAGGATTGTTGAAGCCCTCAAAGGCCGCGTTCCAGTGCAACAATATTATCATCAAGGCGGGCACGGCGGCGATCCACCTTTGATAATGATGAATCGCTGGTTTACGCGGTACTTATACGGAGTCGAAAATGGCGTCGAAAATGACCCAAAGGCTTGGATCGTAAGAGAGGGAGCGGACAGACAAGAACCAACACCGTACGCCGACTACCCTAATCCTGCGGCAGAAAAGGTTACGCTGTTTCCGATGGCCGGAGGTGTCAAATCCGGAATGCTCTCTGAGACCAAGATAGGTGGACAGGAGAATGAGACACTCGAAGACAATGTATCTTTTTCTGGTCAGGTTTTAGCCAGCGCCGAAAACACAAATCACCGGCTCATTTATACCACGGCGGAACTCTCTTCGGATGTGCACTTGTCTGGCACGGCTAGAGTTAATATTCGCTTGGCATCCAGCAAACCAGCTGCAAATTTGTCGGTCTGGTTGGTTTCCTTGCCGTGGGTGGAAGGGCGCCGACCGCAGGGAGGCGTCATTACGCGAGGCTGGGCTGATCCTCAAAATTATAAATCTTTGACGGAAAGTGAGCCGTTGGTCCCTGGACAATTTTACTCGATGTCATTTAATCTACAGCCCGACGATCAAATCATTGCTAAAGGACAGAAGATTGGACTGATGATCATGTCGAGCGATCACGACTTTACGCTTTGGCCGACTCCGGGAACGGAATTGACCATCGACTTGGATGAGACTTCAATTGAACTTCCCATTGTTGGAGGAAAAGCTGCCCTGAAATAGGCCTTAATTAGTAGGCAAGATATGAGTGCGGGGCGCCAGAATAAATTCTGGCGCCCCGCTTCGTTTTCAAATATCCGTACTCTCTATTTCTTTTCGAAGCTCACCTTTCCGCTCAGTACGTCTTCCCAGCGCAGTGAAGCAGTTTTTACAAATGGCTTCCTTTCTGATGGAATAAACGCCGCCATCTCAGCAATGCGATCCTGTTGATCTTCCGTTCCGGCTAGGTTCGTCCACTCATTGGGATCCGATGCGAGATCGTATAATTCATTCTGCACGCCAGCATACTGGATCAGATGCCAGCCATTGTACATAACCGAATATTTATCATCATCCAGAGAAGAAACGACGGGATAATTCCACTCTGCTTCAGGATTTTTCAAAAGGGGGATTAAACTCTTCCCAGATACACCCTTTTTGCCGGGCAGTCCTACCAATTCCGTCAACGTTGGAAAAATATCAACCAATGAGACATTTCGGTCGCTCACCCCACCCACATAACTTCCCGATGGCAATCCAGGAATTCCTGGAGGGGCTTTAACCATCAGAACCGTGTTGAGTACATCTTCCCACAACGAAAACTTGCGCCAGTGTTCTTTCTCCCCCAACTGCCATCCATGGTCTGAAAAAATGACTACAATTGTATTGTCTGCGTACTCACTTTCGGCCAGATCTTGCAACAGTTTTCCAACCAGTTCATCCGCATAATTGATGGAAGCGAGATAACCTTGAACGGCCTGTTTCCAAAGGTCGGCTTCCAAAACTTTTTCATGGTACCGATTCCGTGCAACGTTTTGGCCCAATTCTGGAACATCATCCAGGTCATTTTCCATCACCACCGGTAGTTGAATGTCCGCCAACGGAAATTTGTCAAAATATTTTTGCGGGACGTACCAAGGAAGATGGGGGCGATATATTCCTGCAGCTAGAAAAAATGGTCGGTCGTGTTTCTTTTTGAGCTGATCTGAAATCCATTGAATAGATGAATAGTCACCTGTTTCCTCCGTTTCTACCGGAAGGGGAGCAAAATCAAAGGCGATATAGCTGCCTCTAAATGGTGGCATGGTCATTGTCACGCCGTCGGGATCGTCTTCCCTAATTTCATTGTCGGTGAGTGCAAAGCGCCGTGCTCCAGTTGTCGGATCTTGGACCGGCAGATAGTAATCAGGTAATTGTTTAATACGATCTGGGAAATTATCATCCCAAGACCGAGGATCGGGCATATTAGCATGATAAATTTTTCCGGCGCCGGCAGAATAATATCCGGATTCTCTAAAATATTCGGGCATCACAACTTCATCTCCAACAACATGCCTCCAAATTTGCGGGTTGGTGTACAAACCCGTCTCCCAAGGCATTCTCCCAGTCATCATGGCCGTTCTCGACGGATTACAAGATGGGGAAACGGTGTAAGAGTGCCTAAAAGTGACTGCCTCTTGCGCAAAAGAGGCTAAATTAGGGGTCTGCGCCTGCGGATGGCCTCCAAGAGGCTCAATCCAGTTGTTCAGATCATCAATTGAAATTAACAACACATTCGGCTTTTCAATTACAGCCGATTGAGGTTTGTTACACGATGCCAATGAACCCATGCATGTGGACAAAACCAGAAAATGGACAAATTTCGATTTCATAAAGGCAAGACATTGGTGGGTGATTCGAATATCTTACGATACGAAACGCCATGTAAATCATTTCGCTTAATATTGCAATCGCAATTTCACCAACACGTTCGACGTACATTTTTGGTATGAGAAGTAGTAAAGTCATTCATGTGGTCAGTTGTCACGCCGAAGGTGAGGTCGGAGACGTAATAGTCGGTGGCGTGCCACCCCCACCCGGAGATACCATTTGGGAACAAAGAACGTTTATTGCGCAAGACAAAGCGCTTCGTAATTTTGTTCTGAACGAACCCCGTGGTGGGGTTTTTCGGCATGTCAATTTGTTAGTACCTCCAGTAGATCCACGAGCTCAAATGGGCTGGGTTATCATGGAACCAGAGGATACCCCTCCGATGTCGGGATCCAACTCCATTTGTGTGGCAACGGTACTATTGGAAACCGGTATTTTGCCAATGATTGAGCCGGAAACTCATCTGATATTGGAAGCTCCCGGAGGAATTGTAAAAGTCCATGCCTTTTGCAAGAACGGAAAAGCAGAACGGATAAAAATCACCAACGTCCCCTCCTTTGTAGACAAAATGGATGCGATGGTCGAGGTTGAGGGACTAGGCACACTCAGAGTAGACACGGCTTATGGCGGTGACAGCTTTGTTATCGTTGATGCTAAGGCTTTGGGTTTTGAAATTACGCCCGATGAAGCGATCGACCTGGCTCAGACGGGGATGCGCATCGTTGCTGCTACAAACGAACAACTCGATTTTTATCATCCGGAAAACCCAGATTGGAATCATGTCTCTTTTTGCCAGTTTGCTGGACCCCTTACGGCTGCAAATGGCATTTTGACGGGATCGAATGCAGTTGCCATTCGACCAGGAAAAATTGACCGATGCCCCACAGGAACAGGTTGTTCTGCGCGCATGGCCCTACTTCATGCTAAACGTCAAATGTCTATTGGAGACGTTTATTTGGCAAAATCCATAATTGGATCTCAATTTTCTTGCGCAATTGAAGGGGTAACTACAGTTGGAAACAAACCAGCCATTTATCCAACCATCATGGGAAGTGCGTGGATTACTGGCACTCATCAGCATATGTTAGATCCCTCGGACCCATGGCCAGAAGGTTATCGCCTCTCTGATACTTGGCCTAAATTATCTCCTCGAAACGAATCTCACGAATCATGAAATTCTACAGTTTACTCCTCCTGTTGGCCTTTGGATCGATTGGATGCCAGTCCGAACCAGAAGCCATTTCATTATTTAATGGAGTGGATCTGACGGGTTGGCACATCGACGTGCCCGAAATGGATTCCGTCTCTACGGCGATCAACCCGTTTATTGTGCGCGACGGACATTTGGTCAGTCTCGGCACACCTCAGGGGCATTTAATTACAGACGCTTCGTATTCCAATTACCGAATTGAGGCGACGTATCGATTTACCGGAACGCCTGGTAATTGCGGTATCTTGGTTCACGCTTCAACCCCAAGAGCGTTGTACCAAATGTTTCCTAAGTCTATTGAGGTCCAAATGATGACCGAAAATGCAGGAGACTTTTGGGTGATTGTCGAAGATATCTCCGTTCCCAACATGGTTGACCGACGTGGCCCAGAAGACGAATGGGGAATAACTGAAGGCAAAAAACGACGCATTTTGAACCTGACCGATGGTTCGGAAAGTCCCGTAGGGGAATGGAATACGATGGTAATTGAAGTGCTCGGCGATCAAATCAAAGTCTGGGTAAACGGCGACTTGGTCAATCACGGATCTGGCTCAACGGCTCAATCAGGCCAAATTGCAGTGCAAGCGGAAGGATCAGAAGTTGAATTTTCGAGTCTCCTCCTGACTCCGATCACCGCTCTGACGGAGTAACCTTGCCCGAAGGCGAGCCCGTTTCGGCGCTCTGTTTCACACTGAGCAATGCCGTAGCCCAATAGTCCGAAAAAGGATGCAGCCACCGTTCATATATCAATCGAATCGGGACGGCATTGAGCGAATTAATGCGATGCCGGCCTTCGTGCCTAGTCACTATTAGGCCCGCCTCCCGAAGCACGTCGATATGCTTCATTACTCCGAAACGAGACAGGCTGGGAAACTGGTCGACAATTTCCCCTGTCAATCTGGACTTTCCTTTGAGAAAATCCAAAATTTGTCTTCGTGTTGAATCAGACAGCGCTTTAAAAATAGGACTCAGGTCGTCTGTC
>CALFHN010000120.1 GCA_937876355.1 uncultured Bacteroidota bacterium
GGCTATCGCAGAGGCTCATGGAGGTTCTCTGCAAGTGGAGAGCCATGTAGAAAGTGGGACCGTTTTTGTGGTGACCCTACCTGTCGTAGTTGGCGAAAGTGAAAATCCGAGAACGAAATAAAAGTGGGGGGCGCCTTTCGGCGCCCCCCACCCTGAACGTCTTCCAATAAAAGCAGGTCTTCCAATAGAAGTTCGTCTTCCAAGATCCTCTTCTAAGAAAATCGTGCTAGAATCAAGCCCGCAGATTCACACCTGCGAGATCGTTCTTAGGAGATCTTAATTTTTTGAGGTTTGGTTTCTTCCATCTTCGGCACGGTCACGAACAGTACTCCGTTCTCAAATCGTGCATCGATTTTTTTAGAATCGATTTTGTTTGGAAGTGAGAACGAACGATAGAACCGGCCAGTATGGCGCTCAAGCTGGACAACACTGTCCGTTTCCGTGATATCTCTCGACGAGCGTTCTCCCGAAATGGAAAGTACTCCGTCGTGGAGGTTGATTTGGATGTCTTCTTTCCCGACTCCGGGGACGTCGGCAGAAAGTTCATATGCTTCAACCGTTTCTACCACGTCAACGCGAGGTTGCCAGGAAATCGGTTCACTATTGTCCCCATCCGTTGCTGCTGAAGGGAAAAAATTGGAAAACATGTGATCAAAATCGCGCTGCATCCGAGAAAGATCGGCGCGGGGTGAAAATCGTAGTACCTTGGTCATTATAAACACCTTTATGTTGATTGATTTGCTCGGTATAGTCTGGAGGTGTCGCCCAAAAGGGGGCACATTTACCGATAAGATTCAATCAAATCATTGCAAGGTGCGTGCCAGAGGCCTTATTTATCGCAAAGGTGACTATTCGTCAGAACCGCAGTGTCAATGCTGGCCATCCACGGAGACGGTCGGAAAACCTGTCGCCGACAGTTCGTCAGTCGAGGCTACATTCCTGTCAAACACGTATTGTCGGCATGAAAAGGTGGCAGAAGAATCTGCTTTTGGAACTCTGAACCTGCGAAACGGAGATAGGATGGCCAATTTTGATGGAAGGACAAGACAGAGGGGCCGCCCAAACCAAGACGGCCATCATGCTATAAAATTAACGCACCATCCGCAGGAAATGCGACAATTTCCATAGGTCATGTTATCGAGCGGGCAATATGGTTCCGGAAACGTTACCAAAACCAATACGAAGGCCATTTTTTTCTGCCCAGCCACGCATGGCGACCGTGTCTCCGTCGTTGATAAATTTCCGTTCACTTCCATCGGTCAACGTTACCGGCGTTGTGCCGCGCCAAGTAATCTCCAACATGGAGCCAAAACTACCCTTTTCAGGTCCTGAAATGGTGCCTGAGGCCATAAGGTCTCCCGGATTGATGTTGCAACCTCCACTCGTATGATGTGCAAGTTGTTGGCAAATATTCCAGTACAGATGTTTGAAATTTGAATTACAAACGACATCTGCGTTCAAAGAGCCAGGAGATGTGATACTCACTTCTAGTGCGATATCAAACGCAAAATCTTGATTTGATGAAAGGTAGGGAAGGGGACTAGGATCTTGTTTTGGGCCAGAACAACGGAACGGTTCAAGGGCGTCTAAGGTGACAATCCACGGAGAGATAGATGTCGCAAAGTTTTTGCCTAGGAATGGGCCGAGCGGTACATATTCCCACTTCTGGATGTCGCGAGCGCTCCAATCATTGACTAGTACGAATCCAAAAATGTGGTCAGAAGCATTTTCAATTGAGATTGGATCTCCCAATTTTGTGGCTTTCCCAGTAAAAAAGCCGACCTCCAATTCAAAATCTAACAATCGGGAAGGGCCAAAAACTGGATCTGCGTTGTCCGCCTTGGTTTGGCCATTTGGTCTGCGAATATTTGTCCCTGAAATGACAATGGAGCTTGCCCTGCCGTGATACGCAACAGGTAGATGGAGCCAGTTTGGAAGGAGTGCATTGGCTGGATCGCGGAAAAGCGAGCCAACATTTGTGGCGTGTTCTTTTGAGGAATAAAAATCAGTATAGTCACCGATTTTCGCAGGAAGCACCATTCGAACTGCACTTCTGGGAAATATGGAAAGGGACCTGAGGTCCATGTCATCTCGCAAGCGGGCATCATCAAAAGAAAGAAGCTTTTGAAGTGTGGTGCGTACGAGCGTCCACGTTTCCCTTCCCGCAGCCATGAAATCGTTGAGGGAATCCCCGGAAAAAACCGAAGTGGGCAATAAGTCGGCTTCTTCCAATGCTGCTAGATCGACGACCCAGTCTCCAATGGCCGTGCCCGGCCGAGGGCGAGAGCTTCCATTAGGAATAATTACGCCATAGGGCAAATTTTGAATCGGGAAGTCGCTTCCTTGAGGAACGTCAATGAAAGAGCGCATAGGAAAAATATTAAATCGTGTAAATAAAGGATCTCTAGACAATTATTTCGAGAGCCAATCTAGCTCGAACAAATCTTCGAGTGGTTCATCCATACTGCAACTGCCAATTGAAAGCCCAAGGTTTTTCCGATCATGAATAAAATCACCATTGGATGCAGAGAGGTCGTTCCACGAAATGCCGGCCGGAGTGAATACAAATGAAGAAGGATTTTGATCTTCCAAAATCTCTTGGATTTGCCGTGTGGTAAGCCCATGAACCCGGCCTAACGTGGTTGCGAAAAAAACATTCAAAAAACCGTGCATCGTGGCGTTTTGAATGATGTTGAAATGGCGAACGGGATGATGAAGTCCGGCCGTAGTTTTGAACGGACAAGATATTTGAATGGCAGAATGAATGAAATGTGCCAACTCGTGGGGAGACGGAAAGTCAGTTTGATTCATGCCGCCACATCGGATCTTGGCGAACATTTTTTGTTCAAATGAAGAACTGGCTAGCGCCAGCAAGAATAGAGGGATTTCATCTACAAAAGATTCGCCACGACTTATTTCGCCAAATAACGTGGCGTTTTTGAAATCAGATGCATCAAAAATGTCAGCAATTCTAAAAACGGCATCGACCGACTGCGCCCCAGTACAAAAGGCATTTGGAGGAAAGCGGAATTCAAAAGTATCAATGGACGCTAGGCCATTTGTCTTGTTGACGAACTCCGAACAGAGCTTCAAATCCTGGTTCAAGCTCAGTTTTAAGTCGCTCAGTGTGGGGGCAACTCTAGGTAACACGTCAAATGTGATAGGTGCTTGATCAGGATAGCTTGATAATATTGAAATCACATTCCCCAGCAATCCAACAGGCACAACAAACGGTCCCATCATCCATGCATCGGGTCCAGAACGATGGTTTATATACTCGTGAATGGCTGCTTCTAACCCAAGTGAAGCCGGAGGAAAGAGTCCGGCATAATCAAATAATCCATTTAAAAGCGTTTTGACACTTGAAAAACGAGGAATTGAGGAGCTAAATGGGGCCATTATAGTAGGATTACAGATAAAAAAAACAGCAACTCCGATGATGTTAGGAGGTCTAGACTAAGAACTCTTGATTAAACCTTGTTTGAACTCGAATGTAATATTACCTTGAAAGACCGATCATGTCCTTTCAAGTCAGAATATTCTCTCGAAAATTCGATTTTGAACCGGACTAGTCGACAAAACGTGTCAAAAAGTCGAGTTTTTTAAATAATTCGACCCAAAATAACCCTCGGCGATTCGTCAGGATTTATGATGGCACTCATCAAAGCACGATAGCAAGATACCAAACATGGTAGTCATGAAGAGATTTCCAATAATTTTCAGCCTTCTTCTAGGCATTTTCCTGCTTGCAGGAGCTGACGGTTGCTCAAGCGACCCAAACGTAGAAGGCGCAAAGCTTGATTTACGCAATCAAGATTATGATCGGGCGCTACAAAACCTTGAAACCGCTCTAGAGAAAAATCCTGCGAATTCAGAAGCGCTAGATCTGAAAGGAAAAGTACTTTCGGAAAAGGCTTTTGCAATTGTTGACCAAGATACTCATATCGCTCTAATCCACGACATGATTGAAGCGTTTACAAAAGCCATTGAGATTGACCCGCTTTTGAACGAAACGGTAACCAATAGTATGCGTTTTGCATATGCCAGCGAGTTTACTCGCGGAGTTCAGGCATTTAACCGTGGGAAAAATGATGAAACCGAGTTTGTCGTTGCCGCTAAGTATTTCCATACGGCAGGAGACATTTTCGCAGATTCTTCCGGTGCATTTGTGAACGAAGCTTATGCTTACATGAACGCAAATCAGACGGAAAACGCAATCGTTCCGTTTGAACTGGCGATAGCAGCGGGCGATGATCAGTCTGATACGTATCGTTTTTTAGCAGGTCTTTATCAGACATATGATCGCACAAACGATGGCATCGCACTTTTAGAAAAAGCTAGCGGAATGTATCCTGATGACATTGACGTTCAGACCGAATTATTGAACGCGTATCAGTTAGCTGGTCAAATTGATAAAGCGTTAGAGCGGTATAAAGATGCCGTTGCTCGCGAACCGGATAACAAGCTATTCCGTTACAATTATGGATCACTTTTGGTCGGTGCAGAACGCTACGATGAAGCGATTGAACATCTGTTAGTTGCCATTTCCTTAGATGCAGATTATAGCAATGCACACTATAACCTAGGTGCAGTTTACATTAACATGGCGGTGGACGTAAATAACCAAGTAAGCGTTTTAGATGATAAACTTCGCGCTGATCGCTCAGATTTGAGCCGCGATGAAATTCAGGCAAGAGAAGAAGCGATTGATGCACTAGTGGATCGCCGAAAAGAATTGTTTGGAATGGCTGTTACTCCGCTTGAAAAAGCTAAAGTGCTTTTTGAAGGAGCTGGAGAAGATGCGGAGGCTGTATGTGTTGCGCTATATCAGTCTTACGTTCAGATCAATGAAGTTGCGAAAGCCGAAAGCATTGCCGAATGTGCCGGATACGAAGATTCAGGTCAATAGAGTTAGGATGAACGAATACGTTCAATTGGCTTTGAATCTAACGAGCATCATATTGAATGCTTGATGAGTTGGATACGGGGCCGGGCTGTGAAACAGCCCGGCCCCGTATCGTTTTTAACCGCTCCACACTTCTATTTATTTTATTCAAAACATGAAGTCAGACGAATTAGGAAAACTTGGTCTTGGTACCAGAGCCGTTCATGCCGGACAGGCCCCAGATCCAACAACGGGCGCCGTCATGACGCCTATATATCAGACGTCTACGTACGCCCAGTCTGCCCCTGGAGTGCATCAAGGGCATGAATATGCTAGAGTTACGAATCCCACCAGAACCGCGTTAGAAGAGAATCTAGCTGCACTGGAGTCTGCTAAATATGGAATTTGTTTTTCATCGGGAGTTGCAGCCACCGATGCCGTGGTGCGGTGCTTGCGCCCCGGTGATCATATTTTGGCTTCAAACGACCTTTACGGCGGAACATACCGCTTGATGAGGCAGGTATTTGGACCGTTTGGGATCGAATCTGACTTCGTCGATATGTCGAATTTATCGGTGGTAAAAGCAGCCATCAAACCAAACACGAAGCTCATTTGGATTGAAACTCCCACCAACCCATTGGTTCGGGTCGTCGACCTAAAAGCGTTGTGTGACATTGCCCACGCGGCCGGAGCTGTCGCGGCGGTCGACAATACGTTTGCTTCGCCCATTTTGCAGCGTCCATTGGAATGGGGAGCAGATCTGGTGGTTCATTCTACCACAAAATACTTAGGCGGTCACTCCGATGTCATAGGCGGTGTGGTTTGTACAAACAGTACGGACTGGGATGACAAATTACGATTTTTGATCAAGTCGTCGGGTGCTGTTCCTGGACCTATGGACTGTTTTCTAACATTACGCGGTACAAAAACACTTCAAATTAGAATGCAGCGCCATTGTTCAAATGCGCAGGCTGTTGCCGAATACTTGGAGACCCATCCTAAAATTGGACAGGTGTTTTACCCAGGTCTCCCAAGCTTCGCTGGTCATGAATTGGCAAAGCGCCAAATGGATGGATTTGGAGGAATGGTTTCCTTCCTGCTCAAGAATGATAATATCCAGGATGCAACGACCGTGATGTCTTCCACAAAAGTCTTCACTTTGGCAGAAAGTTTGGGCGGAGTTGAAAGCCTAATGAATCATCCCGCAACCATGACACATGCCTCAATTCCAGCCGAGGAGCGCAAAGCCGCCGGATTGACCGATACTCTGATTCGCCTATCAGTTGGCATTGAAGACGTAGAGGACTTGATTGCTGACCTAGATCAAGCTCTGGCTCTGGTCTAATCTAATGCGCTGCTAAAGATCTGGCGGCCTTGATTACGTCATCGTCGTCAGGCAGCAAAGCGCGTTCAAGTGAATCGGCGAAGGCAATTGGCGCGAATTTCCCGGCAAGTCGTTTGACAGGAGCGTCCAACTCATAAAATGCCTTATCACTGATTTGGGCCGCAAGCTCTGCACCATATCCGAGAAATTCGTGGTCTTCATAAACGACAAGCGCTCGATTCGTTTTCCGAACTGAAGCCATTACGGTGTCCATATCGACGGGCAACAACGTCCGAAGATCAATAATTTCAATAGACACACCTTCTTTTTCCAGGATGCGGGCGGCATTTGTCGATTTGTGAACCATCATGCCGTAGGTAATAATGGTCAAATCAGTGCCTTCACGTACGATCCGAGCTTTGCCGAAAGGTAGAAGGTAATTTTCGTCAGGCTCAGGGCTCCGAGCCGCGGCAGACCTGTACAAAGCCTTGTGCTCCATAAACAAAACAGGGTCTTCCATTCGGATGGCAGCTTTCAATAATCCTTTTGCGTCCGCTGCATTGGATGGCATGGCAATTTGGAAGCCAGGCATATGAGCAAAAAAGGCCTCAATATTCTGGGAATGGCACAATCCTCCGTGGATGTAACCCCCGACAGGAACTCTGATAACCATCGGGCAACCCCAATCATTATTCGATCGGTAGCGGTAGGACGCCACTTGATTGCGAAGAGCCTGCAGGGCGGGCCAGATGTAGTCTCCAAATTGTATTTCTACAACTGGTTTATACCCAGCAGACGCAAAACCAACTGCCGTTCCAATGATGGATGCTTCGGCTAACGGCGTGTTAAAACATCTTTTCGGTCCGAAGGCATCGGTTAAGTCCCGAGTAGCGGTAAATACACCGCCCTTTCCACCGGCAACGTCCTCGCCGTAAACGAGAACACGATCATTGCGCTTCATTTCTTCGTGAAGAGCGTGGTTTATGGCATCGACGACTACGATTTGAGGGCCAGAGGGCTCGGAGGTTTCAAATTCCAATCCCAGGTCGCCTTCAAATAATACGTGATCCATGGCCGTCGAAGAGTCCGGGTCATCTTGAGCATCTGCCCACACCGCAGCGGCATCAACTTCAGCTTGAACTTCCCCGCGTAACCGTTTGACGTCATCTTCCGATAGAAGCCCCTCTTTTTTCAGACGATTTTCGAGCTGAAGGATGGGATCTTCGCGCTTATCGGCTTCTAATTCCTCGGCCGTCCTATACTTCGAATGATTGTCTGACGAAGAGTGTGGAAGAAGGCGAACCAAATCGGCAACCAAACAGACAGGGCCTTTCCCAGCTTTGATATGCTCAATTGCCATTTTCGCAGCTGAGTAGGTCTCAAAGAAATTGGTACCGTCAACGTGTATTCGAGCTAGGCCTTCGTAGCCGCGGGCTAGTTTAAATGCTGAGCCTCCTGCGGTTTGGTCACGAACAGGGACCGATATAGCATACCCGTTGTCTTGAACCACAAATAGAACCGGAGCAGCTTCTCGAGCCGCCCAGTTCAAGGCCTCGTGAAAATCACCTTGTGAAGTTGCGCCGTCTCCGCACGAACAATACACAAAAGCATCTGTGATGCCATCTCGTTGAAGAGCCAAACCTGCCCCCACTGCGGGCAAAAACTGGGCACCAACGGAGGAAGAGATGGGCAGAATGTTGCGAGACCGATTACCAAAATGTTCCGCCATTTGCCTTCCGCCAGAGTTAGGATCGGAAGCCTTTGCCATGTGATGTAACAACACTTCATTTGAATCTCCCCCTAACATGAGATACATCATCATATCTCTGTAATAGAGGCTAAACCAATCTTTTCCTGGTCGACTTAACAGTCCGATGGCCGCCTGAGTTGCTTCATGTCCTGCACAACCAATATGAAAAAAACCTTTTCCCTGTTTCAAAAGATTAAGCATTTTCTCGTCCAAACGTCGAGAAGTAAGCATCTTTCGATAAACACCGATCAGCGTTTCGGCTTCGAAATGGTCCACACCAAGTTCGATAACTTCGAAATCGCCTTCATATTTTTCCCTACCATTAAATCGCGAAGTTAGTTCGACAGATCCAGTCGCACCGTCGCCGGTTGGCGCAGTTGCTTTTTTAATTGATTTCGATGTTTTAGCCATTAGAACTCAGACTTTTTCAAAAGTACAGAACACAGAACACGTAGTACTATCTACGATACGAAAATGTTTGCTTCATCGTTGAAATGTGACGTGAAGCTTCCTGAAAATAACAACGTTAATCTCCCCTAGAAGATCTGCAACCTCGTTTTAGGCCTCTACGTCATCTTGAAGCGACTTCTCGTAATCAAGCTCAAACCAAAACCGGGTTCCCCGTCCCGTAGTACTTTCGACATGAATTGCTTCGCCATGGGAGGCCAGAATCTGCTTGACTATACTTAAACCCAACCCCGTGCCTCCGCTTTTACGGGATCGATCGGGGTCAACCCTGTGAAAACGCTCAAAAATGCGCTCCAGATGTTCTTCTGGTATTCCGCGTCCAGTATCAACTACTTCCACACGCACTTTTTCTAGGTGGCGGCGGTATCTGCACCGCACAGTACCGGAATCTGAGTAAGCAATGGCATTGTCAATTAGGTTGATGAGCACCTGTCGCATGCGAGATCGATCTGCCCGAACGAATACGGGCGGATTGTCTACTAAGAGCTCAAGGCCTTTTTCCTCCGCCTTTTCCCGAAGTACCTCGTACACATCGCTCAACAACTCGGAGAGTTCAAAAACCTTGGGTTTAAGGAGGTCTTCTCGATATTCTAGTCGAGCTATTTCGATTAAGTCATTAAATAGATTGTTCAACCTCTCGAGGTTGTTTAGACCCTTTTCCGCATAAAAACGTCGTTGATCATCGGAAAGAGTACTAGATGCTAGTGCTTCGAGATATCCACCTACAGCAAATATTGGATTCCGGACTTCGTGCGATACGTTGCCAATAAACTCATTTTGAATGAGGGCCATCCGCTCGAGTTCATCAATTTTTTCCTTGAACGTACCCGACATCAGGTTTAAGCTTTTTGCTAAATCCTGGAATTCCGCCGCCCGAGATTGGACGATGATTTGTTCTTCAAAACGTCCTTCGCTAATGCTTTTTGCCACATTACGAATCGCTTGCAATGGCTCCGTGACGCGTTGGGCAGCAATCCAACTTCCAAATACTGCAAGAAGGAGGGCCATTACCATGGCTGCGACCATGGTGAACTGCAAGCGCCTAATCAATCGATACAAAAGGGGACGAGGTTGGCTGATTCGGACTATCATTCCTGTTGCGCCCTGCCTCATGGCGATGTAAAAAAGCTGCCGTCCCCCTTCGGTGCGCTCAGCATAGTTTACATCGACCCCACTGGAAAACCGCATTTCCGGAGCCGCAAAAAGAGGGTTGTCTTTCCCGGATACCACCCCTGTTATTCCCAGAACCAACGAATCGTTTAGGACAACATCGATCTGAATATCTGCCATCCGTTCCATCGTTCGCATTCGAATAATGCGATTGACGTTGGAAGATTCATCTTCCAGCAGGCCCGATACTCTCGTGACCTGCTGAAACATAGTTTGTTGATACGCAATCTGAATTTCGTTTTTTAAAACGAAAGTGATATATAATCCGACGGCCACGACGGCGATTCCGACAAAAAACATAAATGTCAGAACCATCCAAGTTTGTGTCGAAGCACGAGACGGCAATATCCGTTCGACAAAACGTGAAATCATGTTGCCTTCCAAGAGAGGTCGCTTATTCTTCGCCGGTGCTTTCTTCCTCTACAAATCGGTATCCGACGCCGCGAACAGTTTGAATGTGTTGAGCAAATGAGCCCAATTTTTCGCGCAAATTCTTGATATGGGCGTCTACTGTCCGCTCTGTAACCATCATGGCATCTTTCCAAATGGTTTCGAGGAGTTGCTGACGAGTAAAGGCTTTACGTGGATGGCGGACTAGGTAACGAACCAATTCAAATTCAGTTAACGTCAGGCCAAGGTCTTTACCATCCAGAGAAGCTCGGTACTCATCTTCGTAGATAACCAAATTTCTTACCGTTAAAGTCCGGCTTTCTTCGATGCCTGAGCGTCGAAGAACAGCTTTAACGTGTGCCACAATAACTTGGGGTGACACTGGTTTGGTTAAATACGCATCTGCTCCTAGCATCAAACCGCGAACCTGATCGTCTTCTTCGCCTTTTGCCGAAAGAAATACAATTGGAATCGTTTCAGTTTCAACACGGCTGCGTAGGCGGCGGCAAATTTCGTAGCCATCTACTTCTGGTAGCATAATATCCAGAACGATTAAATCGATATCTGGAGTTGCTTTTGCCAGCGCTTCGCTACCAGTAAATGCTTTGTGTACGTTGAATCCTTCCTGTTCGAGGAAGTGGGCGACAACTTCTACAACATCTTCTTCGTCGTCGACTAAAAGAATGTGAAGCTGGGATGGGTCAAACGTGCTTGCCATGGTGATTCCAGGGTAAAAAGCGGCTAAATGAAAGGTATTTGGGAGAACATCTCCCGCATATTTAAACTCAAGGGAGATGAATATACTACATCCAGAAGAATATCGTAAACAAGTCGCGAAATGGTTTCATTCAAGATGAATAAAATCGAGGCACGCGAGATGAAATACTACACACCTGAACATAGGAGATGCTACTGCATAGATCGGCAACTTCAAAACATGTTGGCGTATTCTTTCCAAAAATGACTGCTTTGTCTCCTACAGCCACGTCAGAAGGGGATATTTCTGGATTCCCCAAGTCTACCATGAACATATCCATGCAAATCGTTCCGATTATTGGGTAAAGGGCTTGTCCGATTCGTACAACTCCGCCTTGATTGAGGAGCCTTGGCACGCCATCGGCATACCCGGCAGAGATTGTGGCAATCCGGCGAACTGAGGGGCTGACCCACTTCGAACCATACGAAACGGTAGTCCCAGGCGGTACCGTTTTTACCGATGAAACTTTTGTAAAAAACTCCATGATGGGGTTTAATCCCGCAGGTGGTCTTTGTCCAGGTAATGCTAATAAGCCATAGAGTGCGATTCCTATGCGCGCCATCGACATAAGGGGATATTCAATGCTAGGGGGGAAGGCGTAAGCAGAGGCGCTGGCCGCTGTGTGAAGAGGTGCTGGAGCGCCACCCAGCGCCTTGATAAGGCCAAGAAAGCGATCGAATTGGTTGCGTGTAAAACTTAAATCGGATTCATCTGCTCGTGCAAAATGAGTCCAAATGGAAGCCAATTCCGTGTTCGATGCCCGCTCAATACTTCGAATGAGATCAATGGACTCTTCAGGAGATTGTCCCAACCGCCCCATTCCCGTATCTATCTTGACGTGACACTGGATTCCATGGTGTGCTTGTTTCAATAGCTGGACTGTATGTTCGCTTTCGACTACGGCCTGTAGATTAAAATCTGCGTAAAGACTCAAACGATCTTCCATCGGCGGAGCTAGTACAATAATATCGTCTCCAATTCCTCCATTTCGCAATTCTATTGCCTCAGCGACGGTTGCCACGGCTAGCTTAGTGACCCCTTTCGAAATCAAAGCCCGTGAAACGGCGATACTTCCATGCCCGTACGCATTGGCTTTCACCACTCCAATCAACTCAACCGACCCCAATTTGTGTTGAACGGCATCTATATTGTCGTTCAGCCGTCCTAGATGCACTTCTGCATGTGTGGAAACCGGCACATTAAAAGTGGCTGTTTGTTCTGGTATGGAGGTGTTCTTCATGATCACAATCTACGTAGGACCGTACTGTGAAAGCAGGTTATCGGAAAAAAACGAAGTAGCGAAATCAATACAATTCATCGGGCATTTTACAGGCATGGGACGTATTTTTAAGGTTGAAGCCCATCAAGACTCTAACACCCCATTATGACACAGGAGCTCACTCCAAACTTGCTAATTGCAGGTGGCACGATTCTTAATCCTCAGACAGGGTTGAAGACCGATGCAGATATCAGAATTGAAAACGGAGTCATTACCGAAATTGGCGCAAATCTTAAGCAAAAAGGCGAGGCAGTGTTTAACGCTGCCGGTAAAATGATCTCTATCGGCTGGATGGACATGCACGTTCATCTTCGGGAACCGGGATTTGAGCACAAAGAAACCATCATAACAGGAAGCAGGGCTGCGGCATTTGGTGGATTTACGGCTGTCGCCTGTATGCCAAATACGAATCCCCCGATACATACCCGCGATGTCGTTGAATTTATTATCGAAAGAGCAGAAAAAACACCAGTGGATGTGTATCCGATTGCTTGCGTTTCGAAGAATAGGGCAGGGGAGAGTTTAGCAGAAATGGCCGATTTGGCGGCAGGAGGAGCCGTTGCGTTTTCCGACGATGGGTCGCCGGTTCAAAATAGCGGGCTTATGAGGCACGCTTTGGAATACAGCTCGATGTTAAATATCCCGATTATTAATCACGAGGAAGATTTAGCATTGGGAATTAAAGGACATATGCACGAAGGAGAGGTGTCGACACGTTTAGGACTCCCAGGAATTCCCGGGCTTTCTGAAGAAATAATGATTGCCCGAGATATTCTGTTGGCAGAATACACGGGCGGACATGTGCATGTAGCCCACATTTCAACTGCAAATGCAGTCGATCAGGTTCGTCAAGCGAAAAAGAAAGGGATCAAGGTCACCACCGAAGTTTGTGCGCATCATTTCTCAGTGACCGATGCATTAGTTGAATCCTCGGGGTATCACACCCACACTAAAATGCATCCACCACTTCGGCCTCAATCCGATGTTGACGGAATTAAAAAAGGATTGGCTGATGGAACGATTGATGCCATTTGTACGGATCATGCCCCTCATGCGTCGTTTGAAAAAGAAGTCGAATACATCTCCGCGCCTTTCGGGATTCTTGGTCTTGAAACCGCCTGGGGATTAACGGGGCGTGAAATTATTGCCCAAGGTGTACTTGATGAATCTCAGGCTGTCCACAAATTGTCCGTTGCTCCCCGGGAAATATTGCATATTCCAGTTCCCGAGATCAAAGTAGGTGAAAGGGCGAACTTGACCATTTTTGACTCGACAACGGAGTGGGTGTTTTCGGCAAAAGACATCAAGTCTAAAAGTGTAAACACGCCATTTGTGGGCTCGAAAATGGTCGGAAAGGCCTGGGCCATTTACAACAAAGGAACGTTGGTCGACAACCAATAAAACGGACGTCAAGCTCCTTTTTCTAGACGTTTTCCAAGTCTGGAAGGAAGCCCTTCTTCTCGGATTCGTTGGACGGATCGGTCGACGTTATAGGCAACCCGGCGGAGTTCGAATTCGAACTTGTGCGTGTCAAAAATACCGAAGCAGGCTCTAGGGTCTC
The DNA here is from genome assembly GCA_937876355.1 of uncultured Bacteroidota bacterium. Lineage (GTDB taxonomy): Bacteria > Bacteroidota > Rhodothermia > Rhodothermales > UBA10348 > UBA10348. Next base: position 13,585 of record CALFHN010000120.1, read on the forward strand.
CGTCTCTAGGTTGACCGACACTTCCTACATTGACCAAAAATCGGTGCCCCTTTCGAACCCTCAATACACCAAGTTGATTACACAACACTCCGGGAAGATGGGTATGTCCAACAAAACACAGGTCGGTTTCAAAATGATTGAATTGATCTTGGGCCAGGAAAAATGACTCAACTCTCAACCATTTTTCGGGATGTCCCGGGGACGCGTGAACAAACGTACAGTCCATATCTGTTGCAACAAGTGGCAGGCCCGCGAGCCATTGGTGCTGTTCAGCATCTATTTGCTCGGAGTTATGTTCGGCAGCAATTTGCCCGTCGTCTGGAAGGAATCTAATTCCTTCGGCTGTTGCGACCGCCAAGTCATGGTTTCCGAGAACTACTAATTTACATCGTTGGCGGATCAAATCGATACATTTAGCTGGATCTGCTCCATACCCTACCACGTCTCCAAGACAATAAATTTCTTGAATTCCTTCTCAATCAATTTCAGCCAAGACCGCTTCAAGAGCAGCCAGGTTGGAATGAATGTCGGAAATAATGGCAATCGACAAAAATTTTCTCTTAGAAAAGTAGACAAAGACGCTAATTGGCGCAGAGACCGGCTAAAGATCGGTAGAATCATCCTCGTATATCAACATTCGTCCATTCCATTACCTTTTCAGGCCGTATTTTCACAATCGAACAAATCCCTTCATTGAGCTTTTGAAGAGGACACATTAATAAGCCCAAGTACATGCAGCGCACGCGAATAGGCGTATTTTTCGGCGGACAATCACCCGAACACGAGGTATCCGTAATAACCGGACTTCAGGTTGTGGCTGCTCTGGATATCAGTCTTTATGAAATTGTCCCCGTCTATATAACCAAAGATGGACACTGGTACATCGGCTCTGAATTGGGCGAGATCAGCAGATATTCTGATTTAAAAACGCTTGTTGGACGTTCAAGTGAGGTCTCATTATCTCCTGGCCCGGGCCGAACCCTTTCTTTGATTTCGAGAAAGTCCCCCTTCTTTGGGGCTGCCAAAGAAGTGTTGTTGGATGTGGCATTTTTAGCATTCCACGGTGGTTCTGGCGAAAACGGCGCGGTTCAAGGGCTTTGTGAAACGATGAATGTTCCGTTTACAGGTAGTGGAGTTGCCGCCTCTGCGATAGGAATGGACAAGGTCTTATCCAAAAAAATGTGCCAGATGGCCTCTGTGCCGGTCGTAGAGTGGATAGAGTTATGGGAATCAGAGTGGCGTGGAAAAGAAGATTCACGGTTAACGGAAATAGTAGCCCAAATTGGTTTTCCTGCTATTGTAAAACCAGTTCGGCTGGGTTCTTCTATAGGAATTGCAAAGGTGAGGGATCGTAAAACGCTGGATGATGCCATAGAAGAAGCGTTTCGATATGATGCTTCTGTACTCATAGAGAGATGTATTCCGAATTTACGCGAGATCAATTGTTCGGTCTTAGGCGATAGGGAAAAGTGTCAGGTCTCGATTCTGGAAGAACCCATTTCTGGCGAAGGATTTTTGACTTTTCAGGATAAGTATATGCGTGAAAGTGGATCGTCAAAATCGGTCGGTTCTAAGAGCCAGGGTGCTGCTGGAATGGCGTCCCTTGACCGACTTATTCCGGCTCCCATATCGCCTGAATTGGGACAAAAAATTGGTATTTTTGCCCAAGACGTTTTTAAAGCTTTGAACTGTTCGGGAGTGGTTCGAATTGACTTCCTGATGGATGATTCGACTCAGCAAGTTTGGTTTAACGAGATCAACACCATTCCGGGGTCCTTTTCATTCTATTTGTGGCAGCCAACCGGAATTCCCTTTGAAAAATTGGTTGAGAAATTAGTCGATTTAGCCGTCTCGTCCTTCGACAATCGGTCTGGCCGCGTTCGTTCGTATGAAGTGAATTTGTTGGCCGCCAGATCTGTTGGCGGGCTGAAGGGTGGAAAGTCATAAAGCAGCTTACCAGCGCCAAAACCTGTATTGATGGTTTTTCTTTCGCCATTAAGAATCATAGGCAAACCTAGCATGAAAGCTTACGGCTTCCTTTTGTTACTCGTTTTTTCGGTCCTTTCCATTGGGTGTGTAGACCCCCCTTCGAAGATCAATAGAACAAATCTACTCGCGCATGTGAAAAACCTATCCTCTGAGGCTTTCATGGGACGTCAAACCGGAACTGAGGGAGGCGCCATGGCGGTAGATTATGTGGAAAATGAAATGTTGGAAATGAATTTGTCCCCATGTCTTGAGTCGCTTCGGCAGCCATTTGGTTTTACTTCAAGGCGTAGTGCATCGGAAGTATCAGGTATAAACGTGGTCGGAATGGTACAGGGAACGGGTTCTTCAACCAAGATTATGGCCGTAACCGCTCATTTCGACCACCTTGGAAGCCGGGAGGGGAGCGTGTACAACGGAGCGGATGATAATGCATCGGGGACCGCAGCAATGTTGGAAATGGCTCGGTATTTTACGATTAACCCTCCCATTCATTCCATCATTTTTGCAGGACTAGACGCCGAAGAAGTGGGATTACAAGGTGCGCGTGCTTTAGTGGCATCATCATGTGTTTCGGGAAAAGATGTGGCAATAGACATCAATATGGATATGATAAGTCGAAGTTTAAAAGGGGAGCTTTACGCCTCAGGAACGCTGCATTTTCCGGGTACAAGACCCATTTTGGAAAGCTTAGCTCCGCGAGATGGCGTGACCTTACTATTTGGGCACGATGTACCTGGGACCGGCTCGGAAGACTGGACGAATTCTTCCGATCATGGCCCCTTTTATCAGGCGGGAATTCCGTTTGTCTATTTTGGCGTAGAGGATCATCCTGGATATCATCAACCTACCGACGATTTCGAGGAGATCACTCCAGATTTCTACTATCAGACGGCTGAGCTAATTTTGGATGCGGTGCTCTCGTTTGATGCTCAGCTGGACGACATTTCATTTGACTAATTGTCAGGGGACCTGAAAATGCACGTTGAATCGGTCACAATTTATCCCATTAAGTCGTTGTCGGGCATCTCGTTGACCTCCTCAACGGTGACGGCAAGGGGACTTGAATATGATCGATGTTTTATGCTGATCGACGCGACGAATCGGTTTATCACGCAGCGGGCTCATCCTCGGTTAACTTCTTTTTCAGTAGAACTCGTTGAGGACCAAATTCGAGTTGGCCACCCGGATTCAGAAACAGTTGAGTTTTCGGTCAAACCAAATGCCAACTCATCTTTTTCTGCTGTCGTTTGGAACGATCAGGTTGAGGTCTCCGCGGTTTCGAGTGAAGCGGATGAATTTTTTTCTACTGTCTTAAAAGAACCGATTAGATTAGTCGGCATGCCCACGTCTTCGCATCGTCAGGTTGACTTGGCCTACGGTCACCAAGGCGACGGTGTCAGTTTTGCTGATGGTTATCCTGTTCTCATTATCGGCGCCGCATCCATAGAGGATCTCAATTCCAGAATGGAACGCCCTGTTCCAATGAATCGTTTTCGCCCGAATATTGTGATTTCTGGTTCCGCCCCCTGGGAAGAGGACTCTTGGAAATCAGTCCAATTTGGATCTAATCGTAAGAAAGAAGGCCAACCCGCAGCAGGCCAGCGCACGGATGGCCTGTCCACTGGAGTCCGACTTGATCTTGTGAAGCCGTGTGCAAGGTGTATTGTGATTCGCACCGATCAAAAGACGGGGGAACGACACGAAGAACCGATGACAACGCTGAAGACCTATCGGCGATTTGGAAACAAGATTTTGGTGGGAATGAATTGTATCCCCGCACTTTCCTCGCTCGGGGCGGAAATCTTGGTGGGGCAATCAGTGACCACAGATTGATTTCTTCTTCACCAAGAGGGCTGAACCGAAGGCCGCATTCTATGTTTAGCCTCTTTCAATCATTCGATTACCATTATGTCTGCAAAAACCGTAGCGCGACTTGCCTGGTTCGTACCAGTTCTTTTACTCGCATTGACCATCCATCAAGTTTTTACGGCGTTCGAGCTGGATAAAACTATGGATGAGGGCATACTGGCTTGGGCGGAAGTCACTCGGTATGATCGGACAGATCGAAAAGACGTAACCCAGGTTGAGCTCGACATGATTGTTCACATGCCGGATGGAAGCCAGTTTGTCAGAGATAATTTGGCTCTCCCATACTCGATCGGGCACCGCGTTGAGGCTGACACCCTTTCGGTAATGGTTCTAGCCGGCTCAGCACAAGAAGTCGTAATTCAAGAAATAGGTGAGACTCAGGTAAAGATTGCTTGGAGTAATGCTGCGATGAGCTTAATCGGTCTCCTTATGACATTTGTTGGCGTATTTTATTGGAATAAAATGATGCGTTTTCAAACGGAACAGGACGCGGCCTGACATTTTATTCTAAATAGGGTTTCGCTTAAGCCCGGCGTATATTTCTATCTGTTGGGGGTGCCTTTAAGGCTGAGATCATACTCCTTGAACCTGTCCGGATAATGCCGGCGTAGGAAAACAGCGTTTCTCCACCTCTTCGCTACTTCGTCGTTATATAGGCGAGAAGTAAGGGCCCGTCCAGCAGATCACCCCTTGTTTCGGTTGAAGAAGCTTCAATTCGAATCAGAATCAATTTTTATTGTAGTTGAATCATGTTTGGACAAAGACGTATTTCAAAATTTAATGGTCGGGTATTGGTCTGTTTGGCAGCCATTTTGGGAGTCGCCAATGTGTATATGTTTGAAGTAGTGGCCGGCGCTTCCACACCAAGCCAGCTTTCTATAGGACGTGTTTCCGGACTTGTGGTGGATGAAGATGAAAGCCCTCTTTCTGGAGCAGCCATTCAACTTTTCATGGTCGGAGCGGATATGGCGCGTTACAGTGCGATATCTGGCGCAGACGGATCGTTCGAAATCAAGGGCGTTCCGGAAGGACGGTATGACGCAATGGTGTCTTACATCGGGTTTGGCACCAGGCGGTATCCAATTCATGTCGAGGCCTCAAAGACCTCCCACATTTTAGTCACATTATTGTCGGAAGCTGTTGTCTACGATGAAGTTGTGGTTAGCGCGGGGCGCGCCAGAGAACAGCTTTCACCAGTCACGTTTTCGAATATATCAGCTGAAGAACTCTCGCAACAGCCGGACATGAAGGACTTGCCCGTTCATCTGGCGCGACAACCCTCCATAACCTTTCACTCGGAAAACGGAAATGCGATCGGTTATTCGACCCTACGGATGCGGGGATTTGATCAGCGAAGGCTTGCCGTTTCTATCAATGGGATACCCCAAAACGATCCAGAAGAGTTCAACGTGTTTTGGATCAATTTTTTCGACATTCAAGGAGCCGTTCAGGATATCCAAATTCAGCGGGGATCAGGATCGTCGGTATATGGCACCACCGCAATTGGAGGAGCAATTAACGTTCGCGCCCTTCCATACAAATCGGACTTTTACGCTAGTGTACAAGTTGGTGGAGGGGCTTTTGGAACCCAGCGTTATTCGAGTGAAGTAAATTCCGGCCTTTTAGGAAATCGTTACGTCGTTTATGGAAGGCTGAGTCGGCTGTTATCGGATGGATATCGAGATTGGTCTTGGACTGAATTTTGGAGATATTTCGTAGGTATAACTCGGTATGGTGATCGCTCGACGCTCACGATTCAATCTTTCGGTGGCCCTCAACGTGATGGTTTGGCGTATTCGGGGATTCCCAAATCGGCAAATAAGCGGTCTATTGATGATGGGTTTGGCGGAACCATCGACCGGAAATACAACTTTTCTTCGCTTGATGGCGATGTCGAGAATTTCCACCAGCCACATGTTGAAATCCACCATACCTACGATTTGTCTTCAGAATGGCAGCTTTCCCAAAGCGCCTTCTGGATTAAAGGCGAAGGGTATTTTGATTTTGGGGGCACGTTTCGAAGTGCCAATTATCTTCGACTTCCAACCGGTACGGTCGATGAGGCAGCCCGAAGTTTACCCCTTTATTTATCGCGGCCCGATGTGGGGCTTTTATTTCGTGCCTATTTAGATCAATGGCAAATTGGCTGGATACCAAAGGCTACTCATTCCACATCTTCATCTACCACAACCTACGGATTAGAAGCGCGGCTTCATCGGAGTCTTCGATGGGGCAGAATCCAGGAGGCTACCGGTCTTCCGGCAGCACTTTCAGGATCGACAAACGATGTCCGGGTGTATTCTTTTAGAGGAGAAAAATCCATTTTATCGGCATATGCTTCCCATCTGCAACGGATTTCAGACTTATGGGCCATACAGATTGATGCTCGGCTCACCTCACTTCAGTATCGGATTTGGGATGAATCGTTTTTTGGCACCTCTTTTTCTACGTCCTATGCGTTCGTAAATCCGCGCATCGGGGTCACATATCGTCCTGAACAGGCAATCAGCGCGTACACCAGCGTGGCCGTCTCTAGCCGGGAGCCACGCATGAAGAGTTTGTACGATGGGGAAGAGGCCGGCGCAGGTTTTGAGCCTCGGTTCCTCCGTAATTTGGACGGAAGCCTGAACACGAACAAACCGCTGATCAAACCTGAACGGCTAATAGACCTGGAATTAGGAGCGACGTGGAAAGGGGAGCGTTTCAGAACGAGTGCAAATATCTTCCTCATGCAATTCAAAGACGAATTGGTACCGAGTGGAGGGCTGGATCAATACGGAGTGCCAAGGACAGGAAATGCCGACAAAACTAGACATCTAGGACTGGAAATAGACGCGTCTATCAAAATTGCCCGAGGATTGGATTTCGCCGGAAACTTTACGTGGTCTCGAAATCGGTTTATTCAATTCGATGAATATGCCACTAGGGCAGATTTCTCGACCACAATTTTAGACAGATCCGACAAAACGATCGCCGGATTTCCATCTCAAAGTGGAAATGCAACAATCATCTATTCAAAAAGCGGGTTCACTGCATCCCTTATGACTTCGTTAGTGGGCGAGCAGTTCGTCGATAATGGAAGCGGAACGGACGTTGAGGGGCTCTTCGATAATGAGCGGGTACTGGAGTCGTATGTCCTCATTGACGCATCCTTTGGGTATCTCTTTTCCACTACCAGTGCGCTTGACGGTCTAAAAATCGGAGTCGATCTCAACAACGTCTTGGATAGCAAAGTCCTAAGCTATGGCCAAGTTAGTTTTGGTACTCCCGAATTTTTCCCTGCCGCCACGCGCCACGCATTTATTTCGCTGAAATACACAGTGAAATAGTGCAATAGTGCAATAGTGCAATAGTGCAATAGTGCGATAGCGAAGTAGCCAAGTCACTACCACGACATCAATTTCATACAAAACACCGAACCGCCCGATTTTAAAAACTCATCGGTGAATAGTTCGATGACTTCAAAGCCGTGTTGTCTTAGGAGGGTATTAGTCTGCGTGCAACCTCTTTGAATTAAAACGTGCTTTCGATCTGGACAGTGAGCATTGCACGCGAACAAGGTTCTGGCTTCTATTTCCGGGGCCTCAATGACAACAGGGAAGAAGTGTCTGATGAGTTTTTGGCCTTCATCGGTGAAAGCATCTGGATAAATGAGTACTGTATCATCATCCAAAATGCACATGCAGGTATCTAGATGGTAAAACTCGGGATCTTCTAGGTCGAGAAGGATAACCGGGACATCCAGTTTTTCTGAAATGAGGTCATACACCGATTTGTCAGTCCGAAACCCATATCCCCCCCACAAGAGACGCTTTCCCGAATGCCAAAGCGCATCTCCCATCCCTTCAAACTCCAGATCTCCAGCAGCTAGGTCCGAAATAATGGCATAGCCCCGTTTTTCAAAATGTTGACGAAAGTAATGGACTTCGTCGGCTCGCTGTGGGGCGAACATTTTAGAAAGAATAACGCCCTTTTGAGTCCCGTCTGCCGAGAGAAACGGCAATGTTTGATTTGCACAAAACACCATGTCTGGCAGGCCAGCAATTCCCGGGATTTCGTCGACAATAATTCCACATTGTCGATAAGCAATTTGAATGGCATGCCAGTCTTTTTTCGTTCGATCTGTATTGACTTCTCCAATGTTACCTTTCATGTGAGCATTGATGACATATGTCACATCAAAATGCTCAGGAGAGGCCATTAGGACCCGCAGAGGATAGGGAAGCGACGGTAACTCAGATAGTCTAAAATTGAGATCAGCAACAGTCTGATAGATCATGAGGATCGGAATGCTTTGGAAGGATCAATTTCGATTGCAATATCGATTTCGTTTCACTTCCAAAATACGCTCAAATCGCGACGTTCAGCATACAAAAACTGGCCTATTTCGAATCTTCTTTATGCAGTCTATTTCCTGCCATTTCTTTTAAAGCGGCTCCAGCAGACTTCATGATATCTGAAAGCGAATCCTCTCCAATGTCCAGCGAAATGCGAACTAAGTCTTTTTCCGTTGAGATATCAAATTCCTCTAACAAATCCGAAATTTCTGAGCCGTCTTCTATCGCAAGCCTTGCAGCCGCCCGAAATCCGCTTATCAAACTCGCAAAATCTTTGGCAGTGACGTCCGGGCGCGGTTCGATATAAACCACTCCCTCAAAGTCGCCGCTAGACGTGTTTAACCCAGCGCCAACAGAGGTTATAGCCTTAATTGTGGGAAGGAGCTCAGCAAGCTCTGTATTGCCTTCAACATCGTCCATATCCGCCAGAAGCACATCAACATTGCGAACCATGACCCAGCTTTCACGCTTGTCAAGCAATTGAAGCATGGCATCATTACTTGACGAAGGGACCGAATCGTTTGATCTGGAAATCATTTTATTGAGCTGATCATCGTTATTTGATACGACGATCATAGTGCCATCTATGAGCGAAAACTGCATGTTTTCGCGATCTTCAAATCGATATGAGTCTGTTTTACCAGCGGTTTCCACTTTTCTAAGCTCAGATACGGACTCCAACCTGGTAATCATTTCATCTTGATTGAAGTCAACAAAAGCAATCAAGCTCCCAATTGCCATGGAATCGATCCCAGAGAGGGCCACATACACATCGTGGATATCGTTGCGCGGGTTTATGCCTAAATAAGTCGATACTTCTTCCATTGCGCGATCTAAGTCATCAAGATTGTGTTGGCTTTCCCTAAGTACGTCCTCCAGAGATTCAAATCCCCTATCTAGGTCAATATGAGCGACCACTAAAAAAGAAGCGTCAAACATGCCGAGCGCTTTTTCAGTTTCGGATGATGATCCTCCGAAAAGAGATTCAGAATCGCAGCCGGCGAGAACAAAAAGAGCCAACCCTAGCATGAAGCATGAAATGGCAAGGCTTCGACGGGCCCGAACGTGATGTCGGTCCCAAACTTTAGAAATCCCTGCGGTTGAACCAGAAATATCCCAATCCATAGATAACACTTCCAAATAGAATAGAGGAGAAAAGCGGATACCAACTCGATACGGCCTCCCCGGATAGGAGTTGCGACTGAATCATGACTACCTCTACGAAGTTGGGGAAGACATGATAGAAGATTCTATATATCAATTTGGCCGAAGGAGATAGCACCTTTTCCAATTGATCATGGGCCGCCAAAATGGCCGAAATAAATATGAGACCGTACGTTAAGATTAGCGCCAATCCGCTGCTCCGGCTAACAATGGTTACACTCAGGATCACGGAATACATGACTCCAAACATGATCACAATGAGGGGGATACTGAGTAGCATAATAGGATGCCATAAGCCAGTTTTTATCGATATGGCCACCCAAACGCCCAAGATCAAGTAGGTAGCTAGTGCCAAAACCGTAAGTAAAACACCTAATAGGTGACCTGTTAAAAGCCGGGATCTTGTTAGCGGCTTCGAAATCAGTAAATCGATGCGGCCTTGCTCCAAAAATCCGCCTATGAGAGGCATAGTGGCGAATAGTCCAAGTAGTGTACCTAAGAAATATGCAGCTCCAAAAACAAAGGAACTGATGCCAATTACAAACTTGTCGACACTTATTGCCTGCCGGACCCATTCCCCAGTTGCGACATCCTTGACCATCTCATCAGGTACAGATGCTACGCCAAAGATCTTTAGCGCAGAAATAGAACCTTCCACCACATCCAGATTCATGGCAAAGGAAAGAAGTAACCACGCCAACGTCGATACGGCTACGATGCCTTGGGTTAGGCGCATGGCCCACAACTCACGAAACGTGAGTAATAACGAGCCCGACAAGGCCCTTTTCATTGCCAAACGTGAAAGGTCGGCAGACTTATCTGTTTCCTTCATGATTTGGCCTTTTGCTGATCTATAATGTCCAAAAATCCAGCTTCGAGCGACCTTCTGTGCCTCTCGACACTCAGAATATTGATCCCGTTAGCCCTCAAATAGTCAATTAAAGCATTTAGGGTTTCGGTCAGGCCCGAATCTAGAATGATGACCTTCTCCACATTAGGATCCAGGTTAACTTCATCTTGACTTACCTGGCCGGTATCTATTTCTTTTTCTGGGACTGGGACTGGGACTGGGACTGGGACTGTATTTAAATCTTCTCGCTTTGCGTTGTACGAAGAGAGATCTAGAGCATTAGGCAAATTCCGACACTGTATTCGCCATCCCGTCCCTTCGGTAGATATCTCAGATACGGAACCAGAACGCACGATTTGGCCGAAATTCATTATGGCCACTCGATCACAAATCAATTCTATTTCCGTTAGAAGATGGGAATTAATCAGTATTGTTTTTCCTCGAGCCTTAAGGTTTCGAAGCCTATCCCTGATTTCTCTCCGCCCGACTGGGTCAACACCGTCTGTTGGTTCATCCAAAACCAAAATATCGGGGTCGTTTAAAAGAGCCTGGGCTAAACCTAGGCGCTGCATCATTCCCTTAGAAAACTTGCCAACTCGAACATCAATCCAGGATGCTAATCCAGCTTGTTCAACCAGTAAAGGGATGTGTTTGGCTCTATAATCGGCACTTAAATGGCTCAATCTGCCATAAATATCCAACGTCTGTCGAGCAGTCAGGTAGGGTGGAAACCGATGATTTTCTGGTAGATAACCAAGCTTTCTGCGTGCTTCTACCTCTCCAATAGGCCGCCCCATTAACGTGGCCGAGCCAGAAGTAGGGGAGACAATTCCAAGCAATATTTTTAACAGGGTGGTTTTGCCTGCTCCGTTGGGGCCCAGAATTCCAACAATTTCACCCTGTGCGACTTCAATATCTATTCCTCTGAGGGCTTCAATTTTTTTTCTTCCAAACGCAGAGGCATACGTCTTTGTAAGCCCCTGAGTGGTAATTGCCGGCGTGCTCATAAAGGTTTAAATAGGTTGATATTTGAAATGAACCTGGATCTACAAGACAAAAATGCCCCTTCTCACGGCCGAATTGAATTGCCCACTAACCAAGTGGCTACCGGCAACTCAGCTCCCTAAAGCAACCACGCCAGGTAATACTTTGCCTTCAAGGAGTTCTAACATCGCGCCTCCGCCTGTACTGACATGGCTGACCTTTTCAGAAAGTCCTGACGTGACAATAGCCGCGACCGAATCTCCTCCGCCTACTACGGTGAATGCCCCTTTCTTAGTTGCATCGACTAAGGTTTTAGCTATCGCAAAAGTACCATTTGAAAATGGTTTCATTTCAAAAACACCCATTGGACCATTCCAAATGACAGTTTTTGCCTTTAGGATTATTGAGGAGTAGGAAGCAATAGTTTTTGGTCCAATGTCCAGCCCCATCATTCCTGAGGGAATTTGGATGTCGCTGCTGGCCACGGTGGCGGTTTCGCTAAATGCGTCCGCGCATATATGATCGGTTGGAAGATGAATACGAGACCCAGCCCGGCTTAGAAGGTCGCGGGCTAAATCCAACTTGTCGTCTTCTGTGAGCGAATTACCTGTTTCGATCCCTTTGGCCTTCAAAAACGTGTATGCCATGGCGCCGCCAATTAAAAGGTTATCGACATGTTCGAGCAGGCTTTCAATAATTCCGATCTTGTCGGATACTTTTGCCCCACCTACAATGGCTACAAATGGGTGATCAGGGGCTTCTGTCACCTTTTTAAGTGTATCCAGCTCTTTCTGCATCAGAAAACCAGCGGCTCTCTCTGGAATGAGTAGCGCTGCCCCTGATGTTGAGGCGTGCGCTCGATGCGCGGTGCCAAAAGCATCGTTTACATACACATCGGCGAGTCGGGCTAACCCCTCTGAAACCTCTGCCGAGTTAGTCGTTTCTCCAGCTTCGAATCGGACATTCTCGAGGAGCATAATTTCTCCCGGAGCCAAACTTCTGGAAATCGCTTCTACTTGCGCCCCAACAACTTCAGGCGAAATAATGACGGGCAGTCCAGTTAGAACGGCCAAATGTTTTCCCACTGGTGCCATGCTGTATTTAGCAACGGCTTGGCCGCCTGGGCGTCCTAGGTGACTTACCAATATCGCGGAGCCACCAGAGGCGAGAACGTAGTTGATTGTGGGAAGCGAGGCCTTGATTCGAGTATCGTCGGCAACGGCTACTACGCCATCAGGGTTCGTTTTTAAGGGAACGTTGAAGTCAACCCTAATCAAAACTCGTTTCCCAGCGAGATCAAGTTCTGTGACAGCTTTGTATTTCATTGGAACTGAAAAAGGGAGCTTAAAATGCACGATGCTCTATTACATCATGCCCAAAAACATCATGCCCAAAAATATCATGCCCGCGAAAAGAGACGACATGTTAAGCTTGCATCAGACGTTTTACCATGTCGACGGTCCGATTCGAATATCCCCACTCGTTGTCATACCATCCCACCACTTTGACGAGATTCCCCATGACCATGGTCGAATCGGAATCGAAAATGCAGGAATGGGGGTTATGGATGATGTCAATGGAGACCAATGGTTCGTCCGAATACTCGAGGATTCCTTTCAACGATCCTTCCGCAGCTTTTTTAAATAAAGCATTTACTTCTTCGGCAGAGGTTTCTTTTCCTACAATTGCGGTCAAATCAGTAATTGATCCGTTCGGAGTCGGGACTCGCAGCGCAAACCCGTCCAGCTTTCCTTTCAGATGGGGAAGAACGAGCCCAACGGCACTGGCTGCACCTGTAGAAGTTGGAATAATCGAAACGGCCGCTGCCCGGGAACGACGTAGGTCACTATGAGGTGCGTCTTGAAGGTTTTGATCAGAGGTATACGAGTGAACCGTGGTCATCATCCCTTTTACCAATCCAAATGCCTGATCCAACACGTGGACCATGGGGGCCAGGCAATTTGTGGTACAACTAGCGTTTGAAATAACCTCTTCTTTGCCGGTCAACACGGAGTCGTTTACTCCTAGAACAACAGTAGCATCGACCTTGCCACTAGCGGGAGCGGAGATCACGACTTTTTTGGCACCTGCGGTGATATGCATCGCTGCTTTCTCACGGGTCCGGAAAATACCAGTAGATTCAACTACCACGTCAGTATTCAGCGTTCCCCATGGCAAGTTCTCTGGATTTCGCTCCGAAAACACCGGAATTCGCTTGCCGTTAACCGTAATGGAGCTGTCGTCAGAGGAAATGGTTCCGGGAAATTTGAGATGAACTGAATCATATTTCAACAAGTGGGCCAACGTATGCGCGCTGGTCAAATCATTAATTCCAACAATATCAAATTCAGTAGAATTGCGTTCAATGATGGTGCGAAAAACCAATCTTCCAATACGACCGAATCCGTTAATTCCGAGCTTGATAGCCATAATAAATCTGAGCTGTAAAGTGTGGCAGAAACCTTAGAAAATATAATGTCGGAATCAGACCGGTTCAATGCCAAAACATTCCGACTAAGTCTCTGTTAAAAACGGATATTTGTACGCGAACCCAATCCATCATCCCTCAGATCTTCTTGTTGGTTTTCGAATTATCTGAAAACCTCTCATTGAGTCGCGGGTTCACGTTGCCCTAGCAGCGAAAAAAGGCTATTTTACAAATCTTTGCCAAGAATCGACTCGTCTAAAGAAGAAACTCGCCGAATACACGTTCGGAATCCCTGAATCGACCACAATTTTGACCAAATCTTATGTCAACGCTCAATCCGACTCGTAAAGTATCACGCAGACATGAACTTCGTGAAGACACTGTCGTCACGTTTTATGCTCGCTCTCTCGGATATTTCGAAAATAACCGAAATACCGTTTATGCAATGTTGGCCGGTATCGTCTTAGTTGTTGCAGCTATCATGGGATTTGCATGGATGAAGGCCAGCAACAACGAAAAAGCCCTGTCTGAGATGTCTACAGCGGTTCAGCGGTATGAAGCGGGTGAATACCAAGCCTCTCTCGATGGCGATACCTCGTTTATTGGTATGATTGAAATTGCTGACAGTTATGGCAATTCCGATTCGGGTAACTTAGCTCGATTTTATGCAGCCGACGCATTCTTTCGTGTTGGCGATATGGCAAATTCATTGAAGTATTTTGAATCATACTCGAAAGATTCTAATTATTTGGGAGCATCAGCCTACGCTGGTGAGGCGGCAATACATGAATCAAATGGTGATCTGAAACGCGCAGGAGATTTATTCTTGCGGGCTGCCACCATTTTCACGAGTGATATCACATCCCCAATGTATCTCGAAAGTGCCGCCAGGGCCTACACCGAAGCTGGCGAATCCAAGAAGGCGTTGTCTGCATTTGAAACGATCCGTGATGATTTTCCAAATTCCCAAGCAGCTCGCGACGTTGAATTTTATATCGCAAAAATGGAATCAGCTAACTAATGGCAGTTCCCGTCATTTTGGTTGTTGACGACGAAGTAAGTATTCGTCGAACCTTAAGGGAAATCCTTGAATATGAGGATTATGCTGTAGAAGAAGCAGAAGATGGAGAAGTAGCACTCGATAAGCTGCGCGCCAATAAGTTTGACGTCGTGCTTCTCGATGTGAAAATGCCAAAAAAAGACGGAATGGAGGTCTTGGAGGCTCTTTCAAAAGAGCAGATCGACGTTCCGGTGGTGATGATATCTGGTCACGGTACGATTGATACAGCCGTTGAAGCCACCAAGTTAGGTGCCTTCGATTTTGTGGAGAAGCCACCAGATTTGAATCGATTGCTCTTGACGATTAGAAATGCCCTTGATCGCGGGGTTTTGGAATCGGACAATCGACGCATGCGCCAGACCATTGTTGAGCGCCATGCGGGAGAACTGACTCCAATTCTGGGGGACAGTCCTGCAATTCGATTGATTAAAGAGACTATTGAACGGGTAGCTCCTACTGAGGCTCGCGTACTGATTACGGGTGAAGCTGGGACGGGAAAGGAATTGGTCGCGAAATGGATTCATGGCATGTCAAACAGGCGTGAAGGCCCAATCGTTGAAGTGAATTGTGCTGCAATCCCAAGTGAATTGATCGAAAGCGAACTTTTCGGTCATGAAAAGGGCAGTTTCACCGGAGCAACCAAACAACGCATTGGAAAGTTTGAACAAGCCCATGGTGGCACCTTATTTCTTGATGAAATTGGTGACATGAGCCTTTCTGCTCAAGCAAAAGTACTCCGAGCCTTGCAGGAAAGCACGATTACACGTGTCGGTGGAGATCGATCATTGCCAGTGGATGTGCGTGTTATTGCCGCGACCAACAAAAATCTGCTTCAACAGATCGAAGAACATCATTTTCGAGAAGATCTGTATCATCGGCTTTCTGTGATTCTTTTTCACGTTCCGCCTTTGCGTGAGCGTCGAGTAGATATTCCAGTTCTTACGGAAAGTATTGCGGTCCGTATTGCTCGAAGAAATGGCTTAGAACCCAAACCCTTTTCGCCCGACGCACTTGCTGCTTTACAACATTTTGAGTGGAGAGGCAACGTACGTGAATTGCATAACGTGGTTGAGCGGCTGACCATTTTGAGCCAAGGCGAGCGAATTACGCAGTTAGATGTAGAACGTTATGTATTGCCTGGTGGCTCGACCTCAAATCCAATTTTGGGCCTGTTGGATCGATATGATCAGTTTGCGGATTTTCGGGACAATGCAGAAAAACTATTTATCGAACACAAATTGACACAGAACGACTGGAATATCAGTCGAACCGCTGAGTCCATCGGAATTCAACGTTCTCATCTATATAATAAGATGGGCAAATACGACATTTCTCGTGGCGATGAGTGAATCTAACACCATAGGGGAGAGCCCAAAACAGCCACTTCTTCGTGTCCGTTCATTGGTGAAATCGTTTCCTGCAGTCGATGGCAGATCGCTTCAGGTTCTCCATGGCGTTAATTTTGACGTTTTTAAGGGCCAAGTTGTAGCGATTGTTGGAGAATCTGGCAGCGGAAAAAGCACCCTGTTGCATATACTCGGCGCTCTCGATATCCCTGACTCAGGAGAGATATTTTTCGCAGGCGAGAAGCTGCTAGGTCAGCAAGACGAACAACTATCTCAATTCCGAAACAACCGGATTGGATTTGTATTTCAATTTCATCATCTCTTGCCTGAATTCACAGCATTAGAAAACGTAATGATGCCGGCGCTTATCGGAGGCATATCTCCAGGGGTAGCCAGGCCCAAGGCTAAAGAACTGTTAAACAGAGTTGGGTTAAAAGAGCGTGAAACGCATCGGCCAGGCGAACTTTCCGGTGGTGAAAAACAACGGGTCGCTATTGCTCGGGCTCTTATGAACGAACCAGACCTCATTTTGGCTGATGAACCTACTGGAAACCTAGACGAGCAGACGGCGGATCAACTTCACAGAGAAATGATTCGATTAAGTCGGGAAATGGATCAAACTTTTATCCTGGTCACCCATAACAAAGGATTCGCTGCCATGGCAGACCGAACATTTTTACTCGAACACCAAACGCTAACGGAATTATTTTAGCCACGGTGGGATTTTAGAACCTAATCGGGATAACAGTGTGAGTGTATTTAAGTCCATTAGGGCACTTTGGACATCAGGAAAGGGCGTTGCGCTTGGATTGCCAGATACAGTGCAAGGCACCAACCCCATAGATCTTTTTCAATCCTGGTTTAAAGATGCCAGGCAGTCTGGACTGTTTTTGCCTGAGGCGATGACCCTCGCGACCTGTTCGAGCCAAGGGAAACCTTCCGCTCGGACTGTATTATTGAAGTCTGCCGACCCGTCTGGATTTGTGTTTTTTACAAATTATGGCAGCCAAAAAGGCACCGAACTGGAATCCAATCCGTTTGCATCTTTGCTTTTTCATTGGCCTATTTTGCAACGTCAGGTGCGGGTCGAAGGAACGGTATCGCGCGTTTCCCGCGAAGATTCTGAAATATATTTTCATTCGAGACCGCGAGGAAGTCAGATTGGCGCATGGGCCTCTATTCAGTCGCAAAAGCTTGATAGTAGAGCCGAGTTGCAAGCTGCAATTGAGAAAACTGAATCTAAATACAAGGACCAACCCATCCCATTACCCGACCACTGGGGTGGATATCGAATCCAGCCCGAGAAGATTGAATTTTGGCAAGGCAGACCGTTTCGGCTGCACGATCGGCTTGTTTTTGAAAAAGTAAACGGCGAATGGCGGACTCATCGCCTTTATCCATAAGAGACCTTCAATTCTTATTCGCTCGGAGTTCGAACAATGCTGGCCCCAAAGGGTTTAAGACCGACTGCATTTTTCCAGATATTCCAGTCCATTGTTAGAAGCGCCAGTCCAATGTTAGAAGCGATCGTCTCCGAGTTCAAAAGCGCCAGTCGTATAGTAATCTCGACTCACACGCGTCCTGATGGCGATGCTATCGGCTCTCAACTTGCCTTGGGGAATTATTTAAGGGCAAAAGGAAAGGAAGTCATGATGCTAGATCAGGACCCCAGCCCGTATAATTTGGAATGGATGCCAGGTACTGATCTCATTGAATTGTACGACGGATCGCTCCGTCAGCTAGAATTTGTTGCACAAGCTGAAATAGTGGTAATTCTTGATACCAACGTCCAGGATCGATTAGGATCGGTCGGGAAACTTTTTCGGGGGACTTCTGCAAAAAAAATCCTGATTGATCATCACACAGACCCTGAGCATTGGTTTGATTTGACCTGGCAGCGTGACACAGCTTCTTCCACAGCAGAATTGTTATTTGAGATATTTGAAGCTTGGGATTTGGACGGCATTACCTACGACGTCGCCGCTCCACTATATGTGGCCATGATGACCGATACCGGGTCTTTTCGCTTTTCGAATGTATCGGCCAATCTACACAGGATGGTCGCTCAGCTATTTGAAAAAGGCGGAATCGACCCATCTATCCTTCATGCTGAGGTGTATGATAAAAAGTCCATTGAAGGAATTAAGCTATTAAGCAGCGTACTATCCACCATCGATTTGCACCACGAAGGTCGAATTGGAACGGTAGTAGTAACGCGTCGAATGCTTTCAGACACTGGAGCATCCGTTGAGGAAACGGATGGCTTTGTAAATCAAGTGCTTTCTATTGAAGGTGTTTTGGTTGCATTAATTTTCACGGAGACCGAACGTGGTACGAAGGTCAGTTTCCGCTCAAAAGGAACAAATCACGTGCATAAATGGGCCCAAAGTTTTGGCGGTGGAGGACATCGCAATGCTTCTGGTGCCTTTATTTTGGGTTCTTTAGAAAATGCGTTTCGGAAGGCTCTTGCGTCCGCGCCGCAATTTGTTGACTTGCCCAATCTAGAAACTTCAGGCGACCTGTCAGACGAGGACGCCGAGTATTTGAACAGTCTGATGAACAGTCAGAATAATTAGGCTCACTATGAAAGTATCAGTTTCCACTATTTCCATCGCCGAACTCGACGTAGATCTTTTATTCGTTCCGATAACGGTCGAAGAACTTGAAGCCGGACTCACAGACCTTTCAGAAGCGTTTGGAAGTGCCATTGAACGAGCTCGAAGTGATATTCGAGGCGATGGTAGCCACGCTACCGTGTTATACCCCGAAGAGGGAACGGCAAAACGAATTGTCCTGGTTGGATTGGGTCAATCTGCCGATGTGACGCTCGAAAAATTGAGATTGGCGGCTTCCAAAGCAGCTTCGGTATCCTATGAGTTCAAGGCAGAAACCGTGGGTATCGCCATTCCTTCCCTTAGCATTAACGGGGACGACACGGCCCAGGCTCTCGTCGAGGGATTTGTATTGGGCTCATATCGGTTCACCCGGTACAGGACGGGTCTTGTCACCGGCGAAGCAGCACAGCGTTTGGTCATTCAAACTACTGACCACGACAAACAAGTCCGAAGAGGGGCAGATCGAGGCCGCATTGTTGCGGAAGCGGTGTGCACAGCTCGTGATCTGGTTAATCTTTCGCCCGACGAAAAAACGCCAACCTTGTTTTCAAAAGCCATCGAAAAATCTGGTAAAAAGCATGGCTATGAGGTCTCGATCTGGGACAAAGCCCTGATCGAAGAAGAAGGAATGACAGGTTTACTTGCCGTAAATAGAGGAAGTCAAGAACCTCCAACTTTTTCGGTTTTAGAGTGGCACCCAGAAAACTCTCGCAATTCGCGGCCAGTGATTTTGGTCGGAAAAGGGGTGGTTTTTGATACCGGTGGCCTCTCCCTCAAGCCGACTAAGGACTCCATGGATTCCATGAAGTCAGATATGGCGGGGGCGGCATCCGTTGTGGGCACCATGGAAGCTATTGCCAAGTTAGACCTGCCTCTTTATGTAGTTGGATTAATTCCTGCGACGGACAACCGGCCCGGTGAAAACGCATATGTGCCGGGAGATGTAGTAAAAATGCATTCCGGCAAAACGGTGGAAGTACTCAACACCGACGCTGAAGGTCGCATGATTTTGGCGGACGCATTGTCCTATGCTTCTTCGTTTTACCCTGAGATTGTTATCGACGTTGCAACCCTAACCGGAGCGGCAGTCGTCGCACTTGGGGACTTTATTGCCGCCGTGATGACAAACGACGAAAAAGGATCCGAAGATCGATTGGCAGACATCATTCTCGCAGGTTCTGAGTCTGGAGACCGGGTGCATCCTTTACCCATGTTTGATGAGTACAACGAACAGATAAAAAGCACCATCGCCGACCTTAAAAATGTTGGTGGTCGGGGAGCCGGCTCCATTACGGCCGCTAAATTCCTTGAGCATTTTGTAGACTATCCTTGGATTCATGTTGACATAGCAGGCCCATCATTTTTGGCCCAGGGTAGGGGATATAGCCAAGCTGGCGGGACTGGATTTGGTGTTCGTCTTTTGACTCGTTTTCTTCAAAACCTGTCTGAAAAAAAACGATAACGGGTCTTTTTCCTGTATTGCAGTAAAAAGCCGAATATGCCTCAAACACATAAACCCAACGTTGCTCCTAAACCCAACGTTGCTCCTAAACCCAACGTTGCAGTTTCCATAGGAGACCCCAATGGGATTGGGCCGGAAATTTTATTAAAGTGTTTGTCAGATCCGTCACTTGCGAATCTGTGCAACATCGTGTTGGTAGGGCCGGAGTCAGTTCTTTCCTTTTATAAAGAACGATTCGATTTAGATGTGTCGTTTGATCACATTGAAATCAGCGTTCCCGATTCGTTTCGAGTGCAACCTGGTCACATCGATCAGGACGCAGGAAAGGTTGCCATGGACGCCGTATCTAAGGCGGTCGATTTGTGCTTTTCAAAGAAAGTTGACGCCATGGTGACGTGTCCGATTTCGAAAGAAGCCATTTCTCTTGCAGGTTATGACTTTCCAGGTCACACTGAATTTATTGCCGACAGAATTGGTTGTTCAGAGTATTTGATGATGATGGTTTCTGACCGCTTACGAGTTGGATTGGTGACGGGGCACATCCCCATAAGTCAAGTCCCACAAGGAGTTACAGGAAAAAAAATTCGAGCCACTCTTCGTGTCATGCGTCTCTCATTGGTTCAGGATTTCGGAATTTCTAAGCCCAATATGGCCGTGCTTGGACTTAATCCGCATGCAGGAGATGGCGGCGTGTTAGGGTGTGAAGACCGAGATATTATTCTTCCTGAGGT
>CALFHN010000121.1 GCA_937876355.1 uncultured Bacteroidota bacterium
TTGCCGATACTATTTGGGGCGAAGAGGCCCAGACGATGATCGACAAATCCGACGCTGGAAGGCTATGACCAGGCACATTGCCCAACTCAAAAAGAATTGCCCGGAACGAGCAATGGATTGCAGAAGGAGGCAACGGCAAGCCCTGCTTCAGTGGGCCTATGATACACGGAAGATGTAAGCGAACAGGCTGGTTGATTCGATTGGAAACGATTACTTTTATTCCAAATGGTGAAGGCAGTTCACTGGAAGAATTGATCCCATCTGGATGGAAAATATTGGACAACAAAACTGGAGATTTAAACCAAGATGGGTTTCAAGATTTGGCTTTTGTGATCCAAGATACCGACCCGGACGCCTTCAGTTTGAACGATGGCTTTGGGGGCGACACGTTAGATTTAAACCCCCGACTTTTGGAGATTTACTTCGGGAGTGAATCCGGTGTTTTAAAAAGGGTACTGCAGTCTGATCAATTTATAATCAGAAAAGATTCCCCAACGATGGATGAACCATTTGCAGGGCTTGAGATTACTGAAAAGGGAATTTTGGAAGTTCAGTTTCACATTTGGCACAGCGCAGGAAGTTGGTTTACGTCAAATCACACGTATAAATTTCGTTATCAAGACAATCAGTTCGCGCTCATTGGTTATGATTGGGTGGAGGCACATCGAGCGAGTGGCGATACAAAGGATTACAGCATCAATTTCTTGGCAAAGAAGATGGAAATAACCCTCGGTAACTATACCGAAGATGGGCCGGGATCGGTTGAGTCAATAGATTTTGAACTGGATCAATTAAAGACGCTTGAGTCTATGGGGAAACCATTTGAATGGGAATTTGAAGGGATTATTCTATAGAGGAATTCTGGAGTAATCGCCTATTTTTATGGGTCTACGTTCTTTTAGAGCGTACCCAATTTAAGTCCGACCATTCAACCCCACGGTTTTCCAAATGAACACGATTCTAGCCCACATTCAAGCCCTACTCATTCGCGACCTTGGTGGCATGAAGAAGGAAATCGAAGCATTTCCGGACGACCAACAGATCTGGGATGTGCTTCCTGGGGTTTCCAATCCGGCAGGAACGCTGGCTATTCATGGCTGCGGTAACTTGAAGCACTACATAGGCGTTGTTCTTGGAGGGGCATCATACAAGCGGGATCGTGAAAACGAATTTGCAAACCGGTTCATGACTCGGGACGAAATTTGCTGTGAGATCGATAGTACCGTGACGCTGCTAAGGCAGACCTTATCGGTGATCGACCCCGAAATGTTGGGATCAACCTATCCTGAACGGGTGGGGAGCTTCGAATTAAATACCCAACAGTTTTTGCTGCACTTGTGTTCGCATCTAAGCTTACATCTGGGCCAGGCGGGGTATTTGCGGCGTATTCTTTCCGGTTCAAACCAATCGACGAGCCCTGCTTCGCTGGCCGAACTCGATTAGCTTAGTCTCGTTACATCAACACAGCCTCAACTACTCCTATTTAACTGTTGAATTTGAACCAGTACCAAGTAAGGCAACGACCTAGGCTTCTCTTATTTATTTTTTTTTGGCTGGCATTTGGATGGACCTCCGTGTTGGGGCAAGCCCAGTATTTGGTCCCTTTTGAGATGCAGGATCAGTTCGATGTCTTGCATTCTAGTCAAGACGTTTCAGGACAGGGTACAGTCATTATTGTGTCGGATCGAGAAGGAAGCAAGCATTCTGAAAACTGGGGCCGTGCCATCAAGGCAATTGCATCTGAGCTCGCTGTATCAAAGAACATTTCGATTCTTGCTGTGGCTCACATACAGAGCGTGCCTTCCTTTTTGAGGTCGTTTGTCCGAAAGCTGATTAAACGCGATAGGACTGATCCTGTTTTACTTGATTGGAATGGCCAGTTTAACCGTTCGTATGGTGTTAAACCCTCACTGGTCAACGTGCTTGTTTTTTCGACAGAAGGCAAGTTGCTACTCCACATTGCCGATTCTACAATCAAGCATACGACGCTTGAGTCGATCAAAATCTGCTTAAATGGACTGACCATCTGCGAATGATCTAAACTTTAGGCGAAGTTAAAATCCATTTCTTAGGGTCTTTTCGAGCAAAAAATCGTCCAGTAGTGGTCCCGAATGAACGAATTGGACGATTATATTGACATATTCGTTCACTTGTCGTAAAATACGTTCATGAAAGAACTACTGACCACTACCTCGGCAGCCAAACTCGCCGGGGTTGGCGTTTCCAGCATCAAGCGTTGGGCAGATGAAGGCAAGCTTCGAACGGTCCGGACACCGGGTGGTCACAGGCGCTTGGTCCATTCAGATATTCTATCGTTTGTAAAAGATCCAGAAGGCCATTCCATCCTGCCTATGGCTGACAAGACTGGAGGTGAGTGGGCCGATGCCATTCTCACAATGGAGTTTCATGGCTTGCAATCCAAGCTTCTCAATGCAAGAGGCAGGAACGGTTCGTGGAATAAAACCATGGACGAGCTAGCCTTAGGTGTGCAGGAGACAGGAAATCGATGGGCTAATAAATCGATTACGATAGGAGAGGAACACGTCGCTTCCGAATGTCTATCTCGCGTTCTTGCATCAATTTATGAGTCGATTCCAGTTGATCCAAACGCTCCATTGTGCCTCCTTTCCAGTGCCGAGGGCGATTTGCATACTCTGGGTTTATCCATGTTACAGGTTGTTTTGAGAGAATTGGGCTGGCGCTGCCTTTGGCTAGGTGCCATGACGCCCCTTTCAGAGGTCTGTCACATATTGGAAACGAAACCCGTCGACATGGTCGCCTTATCTGCTTCAAAGGCATCGACTAATTCCGTGGATTTGGCTCGGCAAATAAACGAAATATCAGGAATCTGTCAAAAGACCGACACTCGCCTGGTAGTTGGCGGAAGTGGCGTGTGGCCGGAGCCAATGCCACATGGATTTAGGACCCACGATTTCGGTTCTTTGACAACGATGGCATCATTAACGCAGTGAATATCCGTATCCAACATAGCGAAGCTGTAGTTATCGGGGCTGGTTTTGCCGGCTTGGCAGCGGCTACTCGATTGTCAGATTTGGGCTTGTCCGTTACAGTCATTGAAAAGCACGCCACTGCAGGCGGAAGAGCCCGCATGTTTGAGAGCGACGGTTTCAAATTTGATATGGGGCCTAGTTGGTATTGGATGCCTGATGTTTTTGAACAGTTTTTCAATACGGCAGGGGAATCGGTAGACAAATACCTTGATTTGATTCGATTGGATCCAAGCTACAAAGTGTGGTTCGATGATGGCCCGGTCAATATCCCCGCATCATTAGGAAGAGTTAGAGCACTTTTTGAGTCGATTGAACCAGGAAGTGGACCCGCATTTGACCGTTTTATGAAGGAAGCTGGAGAGAAGTACCGTCTTGGAATGGCAGAATTTGTTTGGAAGCCCGGGAATTCCATTTGGGAGTTCGCAAAGCCTGAGGCGCTCTTTTCAGCGATGAATATGTCGATGTTCAGTTCCTTGAGTCGACATATTCGAAATCACTTCTCCCACCCGAAAATCATCCAGTTGCTTGAGTTTCCGGTCCTGTTCTTGGGATCACGGCCAGAAAATTCGCCAGCACTATACAGCCTTATGAATTATGCCGACACTGCGTTGGGTACGTGGTATCCGATGGGAGGTATGTATGAAATAGTTCGGTCTATGGAAATGCTAGCCCGGAAAAAAGGAGTCCGGTTTGTTTTAGACACTGAAGTAACGGGTATTGTGGCAAAGGAAGGTCAGGTTTCTAACGTGACTTTCACTGGTGGATCTATCGAATGTGATGTGGTGATTGCAGGAGCCGATTATCACCATGTTGAACAACGATTGCTTCCCACGCCATGGCGCCTTTACGACAATGAGTACTGGGAAAGCCGAAAAATGTCGCCTGGGGCACTTATATACTACATAGGGGTGGACAAGCGTCTACCCAATTTGGAACATCATAATCTGTTTTTCGATGTGCCATTTGAAGCTCACGCGAACGCCATCTATGATAACCCAGGCTGGCCACTAGACCCCCTGTTTTACGTGGCCGCGCCTTCCAAGACCGATCCATCTGTGGCCCCGGAAGGATGTGAAAACCTGTTTATCCTAGTTCCCTTGGCCGCTGGCCTACAACCGCACGGAAATGAATATGAAGTGTTGTTTGACAACGTCATATCACGCCTTGAACAAGCAGTTGGTTCTGACATTCGATCCTCAATCGTGTTCAAGCGCAGCTACGCACATAAGGACTTTCAGGACGACTATAACGCTTTTCGAGGCAATGCCTACGGCTTAGCTAATACTATGAACCAAACGGCGTTCATGAAGCCTAAAATGAAGAGCAAACTACCCGGCTTATTTTACGCTGGTCAGCTTACTACCCCCGGTCCCGGAGTCCCTCCAAGTCTTATTAGCGGTCAAGTTGCCGCCGAAGAAGCTTTTCAATGGACTTCAAAGACCAAGATTTCAAAGACCAAGAAAACTGAGGTGGCTGCGCTATGAACAAAAGAAACGACCGCCTGTCGTTGTTCGACAGAACGAGCGAAGCTTGTAGCATTACTCTAACCAAGAACTACTCGACTTCGTTCAGCAAAAGTATTGGAGCGCTGGGCAAAGAGATTCAACCGGCCATCTTTTCAATCTACGGATTCGTCCGACTAGTCGATGAAGTAGTCGACTCGTTTCAAGGGTATGATCAAGAAAACTTGTTCAATCGATTAAAAGAGCAAACGTATCAGGCGCTCGATGAAGGAATCAGTACCAACCCGATACTTCAAGCATTTCAAACTGTAGTTCATCAGTATCAGATCGAACGTGAGCACATCGATCAGTTTTTAAACAGTATGGAGAGAGACCTGTACGAGCACGAGCACAGCCAGAAGTCGTACGAAACGTACATAACTGGATCTGCCGAAGTTGTAGGGTTAATGTGTCTGAAAGTATTCGTCCACGGTGACGAAACGATGTATAACCAACTCAAGGCTCCTGCTATTAGACTGGGTGCTGCTTTCCAAAAAATCAACTTCCTTCGGGACATTCAAGAGGACTATGAAAAACTTGGTCGGTCCTACTTCCCAAACGTGGATATTTCTAAGCTAGATCAGGAAGGGAAGCGCTGTATTGAAGCCGATATCGAGGACGATCTGAGGGCTGCGTATGCAGGCATTGTACAGCTTCCAAAGGATGCCCGTTTCGGTGTTTATCTCGCTTACAGCCTTTATGTAAAATTACTGCATCGAATCCGATTGGTGCCCAGTTCCGAAATTCTGAAAAGCCGTATCCGTGTTCCAGATGGTCAAAAAGCATGGCTTTGGTTCACCGCCTATACGCGTCACCAAATGAACTGGGTTTAGCCTAAAATGCCGCCCCGAGTGCCCTTTTCCATTCCCAATCACAACTTCCCGTCCACCTCACATGTCAGATGATCACGTTATACTAGTAGATGAATCGGATACCGAAATCGGGACGATGGAAAAAATGACGGCACACCGTTTGGGAGTCCTTCATCGAGCATTTTCGGCCTTTATCTTTAATTCGAAGGGCGAAATGCTGCTACAACAACGAGCACTTTCGAAGTATCATAGTGGCGGGTTATGGACGAATACCTGTTGCAGCCACCCGAGGCTAGGTGAATCTGTTGAAAATGCGGCTGAACGTCGATTGATGGAAGAAATGGGAATGACGAGTACATTTAGTTCTCAGTTTTCATTTCTTTACAGGGCCCATCTGGACAGCGATTTAATTGAACACGAACTTGACCATGTATTGGTTGGATATTCAGATGATATTCCCAACCCAAATCCGTCCGAAGTAGCCAGCTGGCGGTATGTTTCTCTGAATGCGATTCGTGAAGAAATTGACGCGAATCAGCACGATTTCACCGAGTGGTTTAAGATCTGTTTTGATCGAGTTGACTCATTGCAAACTTCCATTTTTGATCGATAATTGGACAACATGTCTCTTCTGACCAACTTAGTTATTGTACTTGCAACCTTTCTGACCATGGAGGCAATTGCATGGTTTGCACATAAACACGTCATGCATGGTTTTATGTGGTGGTTTCACAAAGATCATCACGTCCACGAGCCTGGTTTTTTTGAAAAAAACGATGCTTTTTTTCTAATTTTTGCCGTCCCAAGCGCATACTGCTTTATTACGGGAACGCTGAATGGCGATTTTCGGGTTTGGATTGGGTTAGGGATTCTTCTGTATGGGATATGTTATCTCATTGTCCATGATATTTTTATCCACCAGCGGTTTAAATGGCTCCGTCGCACAGATAATGCCTATTTTAAAGCCATTCGAAAAGCTCATTTGTTGCATCATAAACATTTGGGACCAGAAGATGGAGAGTGTTTTGGAATGCTGTGGGCTCCGTATCGGTTGTTCAAAGAGGCCCTAAAGACCAATTCAAGCCTGGGAAGCTTGCCATTTGACTTCCCTCAGCCGAACATTGGTCATTCCGGTGCTCCACACGTGAACAACCGGCCATCGCCACCAAAGACGGGTGTGAAAGCAGTGGACTTCAGTGTGCCGTTGCCGCGCCCAGGTTCACAGAGTAAGCCTGACCCGGATTCAGAAAATCAGTCAAAGGGCACCAGGTGAACGGCAGTCTATATCTCATCGTTGATCTTTGCGCCCTCGCGATACCCTTCGCATTTTCCTGGCATCCAAAGATTCGTTTTATTGACGAATGGTCCCGGTTTTGGCCCGCATGCCTTGTCACGATGGCCTTTTTTATAGCTTGGGATGTGTTTTTCACGGCGAAGGGTATTTGGGGCTTCAACGAAGCTCATTTGGTCGGGCTCTCGCTTTTTGGCTTGCCGCTCGAAGAATGGATGTTTTTCGTGGCGATTCCTTATTCGTGCGTCTTCACCTATTTCGTTATTCGGTCTAATCGGAAGGCGGTTTTTAGTAGTAAGGCCAAGACCATTGTATTGGCTTTTGCTGGGTTAAGCCTTGGTCTTTGCCTTTATAATTTGAGTCATTGGTATACCGCTTCCGCCACCGGTTTATGCGGGATTTTATGCCTTGTTTTATTGCGAAAAAACCCGGTTTGGCTAGCTGATTTCCTATTGGCTTTTGGCGTGCTGCTCCTGCCATTCGTCTTGACCAATGGCATTCTTACTGGTGTGGAATTTTGGCAGTCAGCACCTATTCATATGTCTCCTGAAACGATCACAAACCACATTGTGTGGTATGCGAACGAGCACAATCTGGGTATTCGGTTTTTCACCATACCCGTTGAAGACTTTTTCTATGCCTTTTTGCTCATTGGAATGAATGTCTTTTTGTTTGAACGATGGTCGTCAAAAAAGGCATCCAAAGAACGTGCTAAGTGATTCCGACCCAAGCATAAACCGCTGTCAACTTTAATTGCCGGTGCGTGGCTTTAAAACCGACCGTTTAGTCTTGCGCCGAGGATTGTTCATATTGCGAGGTGTTTCCCATTTGAACTGTCCGTCCTGTTTGTAGACCGTTCCGTCTTTCATGACAAAGTGAACCGCGCGCAATGCAGTAACGTCTTGCAATGGATTGTCCTCGAAGGCAATCATGTCTGCTGCAAGTCCAACCTTGATCTGTCCTGTGTCTACCCCCAACAGATCGGCAGCATTCATTGTGAACATGCGGAGGATGTAGTCATTGGGAATGCCCGCCTCGGTAAAGCTTTCTAAAAACTCTAGGGTTAATTCACCGCGGGTCCAATCTGGGCGAGAATAAACTACGTCCGATCCAAAAGCCATCGGAGTACCAGCTGCATATGCACGGCGGTTGCGCTCTAAAATGCGTTCAAACGCAGCTTGACTTGACCTGGAAGCGGGAAAATCCGTTCCAACCAAATAAGTACCCTTTTCTTTCATGAGCGCGAGTGTTTCATCAGTCGGATTATTCCCGTGCTCGATGGATGCTACCCCAGCTAGAACGGCATTGTGAATGGCTTCAGGACTGTATGCATGAGCAGCCACTTTTAATCCAACTCTACCCGCTTCGTCCACGGCCGCCGCAATGTCCTCAACTGAATAGATGTAGGGTTGGTTATCTACGATTATTTTGATTACCGTAGCGCCGTAGTGGATGTTTTCCCGAATTGCTTTTCTGAGTTCAGTTGGGTTATCGGCATAAAAATATTCGGGATTTCCAAGGCCTGGCTTTTCAGGCTGCATTTGAAACTGTCCTCCAAATGGAGAAATTAATCTTCCGGAGACAATCATGTTTGGACCAGGAATCCAGCCTCCGTCAATAGCGCGGCGAACTTCGATGTCAGCGTAGAGCGCATTATTACCCACGTCTCGGATATACGTGAAGCCCGTTTCCAAAAGAGAGCGAGCCTGGGTAACGCCTTGGATGGCTCTGAATGCGGTGGTTTCAATAAGGCCGGTATAATAGTATGACCCAAAATCGTTGATATCGGCGCCGGGCATCTCGGTCATCGTAACATGCGTGTGCGAATCAATGAGGCCTGGCATGACATAAGAATCAGAAAGGTCAATGACCTCGGCTTCTGCAGGAATTTTCAGGTTCTTTCCTATTTCTGTGATCACACCATCAACAACGAGTATCATTTGATTCGAGGTGGCCATACCTGCTTCCACATCAACAAGGTGCCCAGCTTTAATAACCGTAGTCTGCGCTGATGCAGTTAATGACATACTCAGCAAAAAAATGGACAAGCAAACAGTCGCAAATCGTTTCATGTGAGGTGCTCTTATTTGGGATGTGCGCTGGTGTGGGAGGCGCTCTTAAATGGGCGAATCTTGTATTGGCCTGCGCTGCAAATTACAGTACGTTTGAAAAAAGTAGACATGATCAGGGAGATGTGCAACGTTAGATTTAGGAATGACGACATATTCCGCTGCGGTACCGAACGCGCGATAACTCTGGGCTCCAAAGCACCACACTCTTTCTCCAATTCGTTGCTCCGAAATCTCATTTCCAACTGAGTCTATTATTCCAGTTCCATCACTGTGAGGTATGACTCGCGGAGATGGCATACCGATTCCAAAAGCATCACTCCGCTTTTTTACTTTACCCGGATTAATTCCCGACGCATGGATGCCCCTGTGGATATTTTGGATCCGGAGTGCAAAAATGTTTATGTACCGTTCCAGATAGGCAATGCTATCAAGTAAAAGCCAGTGGACCGTTTTTGGACAGGATTGACATGACTGTAGTGATGGTGATTGTATGGATAGCTCTCTAATGTCGGTTTGGAGCATTCTAAACACAGTGACAAAACTGCGACGCATCCATGCGGATGCGTATTTCCCTAGGTCCCGGCTGCGGCTGTGGCATCGATCCAATCTCAAGCACATCACGAGCCGGCCCTTGTGTATCGTCCCAAGCTGCTTTCATTTTTATTAAAACGCCATCTGGTCATCTGGGAATCTACGGCGAGCGAACACGCTTCGGTCCGAGTGAGGTTTATCCGATGATCTACCCACGATGCCACTAGAATAGATACCCAACATTGATAATGCGAAAAGTCGGAAGTATTTCGAGCCCAGGATCACTGGACACAACCATCCGTTTCAAGCCGAAACCTAATCCGACGTAGAAATCATCGTTCTTTCCTAGAACCCAACTCCGATTCACGTCGAATCCCGCCCCAAAACCGACCGTGCCTTCGCCCCAGCCTCGCGTTATACCGGCTTTGACACCAAATGCCCATCCGTTCAGTGGGCTCCCGGAAGGATAGAAACGCCAGAACACATCCGCATTGACGTATTCACCGATCCACGAAGAGCCCCCAATTCCGGCGGTGGTAGACTCGCTGATGACACGTTCGTACTCGGCGTTAAAAAATTTGAGAATCAGGCCGAACGGGTTGGCAGAAACGACCTGTTTGTGCGTTGAAGTGTCAAGACTCTGTGCTCGGGAGGAAGGCGCTGCGAAGCCCGCGAACAGGATCAAAAAGGAAATGGTCATTGCCGAAATGGAGGTCGGGCGGAGGTATTTCATATTGATTCTGGATATTTGAATGATTAAGATTAGCTCGGCACCCTTGCCCTGTCTAAAGCTTTCCCTTCAGAGCGCACCACTTGGGCGACCGCCCTTTTTATACATCGTGATAGCTTGCGTTCCCAATATGTGTTGTGTGGTTAGTGACGGGCAGCACATTTGGGCATTCAAGCTCCTTCTTCTGTGCGGTTTCACGGGTGTTGTAACTATCATTTAGGGTAGTCCGTAACGCCCCTACCCGAAATTAAAGTGAGTTATAAGTATGAAAAAGTACTTTTTCGACCCTTCTGCAGGGAGATTGCCTTCGGTGTCGTGTTTGAACTTACGGTGGTAGCATGGCGGAAGGAAGCGTTTTGATCATTCC
>CALFHN010000122.1 GCA_937876355.1 uncultured Bacteroidota bacterium
GGAGATTCATAATGATTGGAATTTCCTTTCGTGATTTGAGTCGTCTTACCTCCATCAATTTCGATGGTCCAAATATTTTCTCCACCGCTCCGATCTGATTTGAAAATAATTTTTTCCCCATCCGGGCTGAATCTAGGCTGAGAATCAAAGGCCATTCCTGTCGTCAGCGTGTCGGCGGCGCCGCCATCAATTGACAACAACCAAAGATCTCCCAACAGATCGAATACGACTGTTTTGCCGTCAGGACTTACGTCAAGTGACATCCACGAACCTTCCGTAGCCTGATATTCAAACATCCGCTCTGCAATAAGCGGTAAATCCGCCTTTTCGTCTATTTTCTTGACCGTTGAATCTGGCTCAACTTTTGCCTCTGACTCCTGTGAAAATGCCACAGAAGGCCATGAAACGACCAAGAGAAGAAGGATTAATTTTTTAAACATGAGTTTTCGCTATGGATGGTTTACGGGGCCACACGCCTTTGGGGAAAGTGAAGAAACGTCAATCTATATTAAAAACCCAAATTTTCGAGGGCCCGACAACGAATAAGGTTCACTTCAACGGTCTTCCAAAGCGGAACGAATAGCCGCCGTCTGAGCCTGTGGCCAATTCTATTCGAAATGGCATTCCCAAAGGATGACTAATGCCCAAACCGATTTCGTGAAATCGGCCACCAAATTCTCCAATTTCCTCAACTCGTGAAGAAAAAGCATGACCGCCGAATACATATAGTCCCATTCCGGTATCTGCGAGACCCCATAATCCGAGTTTTTCAAAAAGTGCAGTAGTGAAATCGTGAGCCCAGAAAATGCCCCCGACTCGGTCCGCCACAAAACGAGAACTCTTAAGCGTTCTGAAACCGGAAAAACTGGAATAAGGGCCCGCCGATCCACTCAGGGTGAACTGCCTCTGAATGGGCAAATTTCCCGTGCTGGTGCCACCCAGAACAGTAATTCTGAACCAGTTTGGATGGGCCCGTCTTCGGTAAAACGTTTCGAAACGAAACGTCCCCTTGGCTTCAAAACGTTCAAAACTCCAATCCGAACCAAACGCCGAACCGGGGGAGCGCTCGTAGGATACTTCGATCGATCTATTGAACTCGCTTCCAATTTTTGCTACTACCTCTAAAGACCGAAGATCTCCAGGGCGAATAGCTGGATTTTCCCTTTGATTAGTATGAAACAGCCACCCATTAAAGTTTGATAACTTTTCCAAGCTTTCGTGCACTTCGGAATGAGCTCGAAATGAAAGTAAAACAGGTTTGTTACTCGGGGTCAAATCCAGGTTAAGAGTCGCCGCACGATGACTGTAATAATCGTACAAGTCGTTGTAGCCCAAGTAAGTTGCGAATCCCGGAATAAATCGACCAAGATCTCCGTCACGGGCAATCACCGATGTGGCATCCAAATACTCAACACCTACGTTGCCGCTGATTACGCCAACCTTCCATGGCACCTTAATCTGCTCCCGATGAGTAATTCTTTTACGCATCGTGGAATATCCCAACGAAGTTCTCCAAGTAACGGGGCTGTTGGGTTTCGAGCCGTAACTGAAGCCAGGGTGCCAACCGTCAACACGATTAAACCAGAACCAATCCCCACCAGCAATTTGATAGGCTAACGCAAAACGACTTGAGGGTTGCGATATAGCCTCTTCTTTTTCCTCCGTTATCGGAAATGCCGCATATTGTCTGAGTAGCCCTTCTGGACGAAAGGCACGTTCAATGGTCATTCCCGGTTTCATGGTAGCCAGAACTTCTGCCTCTTTGGGGGTCAACGGAATAAACGACGGATTTCGGGCAAACAATTCGTCACGTCGGTCTGCCAGCGGATGCCGAACCACCTGAAGGCCTCGGATAGACAACGAATCAGGAACGGGCGGGTTGACCACTTGAAGGGAAAGGCCGGAAATTTGTTCGTATCGAGCCGTAGGATATTGAACCCCCGTGCGCCCGAACGAGACGAGCCCTTGAATGTGAAGGCTGATGGGAAGCCATAAACTATCTCCAAATGAAACGAATCGCTGTTCCAAATATATTTCGTGCTGCTGGACAGGCGGAAGGACATTTGTTGAAGGATGGGGTCGAAGGTTAATTTCAAGAGCGGCAAACACCGAGTCTAAGACAGCCACATGTCCGGTAAACGCCGGCAAGGTCGGGCTTTGCGGAGAAAAGTAGATATCAAATACTTTTTTTCCGTCCTGTATTCTAATCTCACCAAGAGTAAACACATACATATCGAGGGCCTTGGGATGGAGCGGTCCCGCAAACCTCGTCCCCATGATTTCAATATCATCATCATAAAAATTGGAAACCGCGTGTGGAGTTGCAAATCGGAAGGAACCACTGTTTTTAGGACTTGAACGCTCAGCGCGAATCAATTCGCGGGTTCCGGCAGTGGGTGTCCACCAGGTTGCTCTAACACTTTCATTCATTTGAACAAGGTTCATCTCTGAATACAGCATGAACCGTGTATAGGTATCAGCATAGGTCGCGGTCAAGTGTGCTCGCATGCGCTCCTTAGCCAGCAGGACTTGGCGCATGATGTTATAGGCGGGATTTTCTCCTGTAACAACCAGTTCGTCCAGCGTAACGGAGACAGGTTGCAATTGTACTTCTAAAACTGAACCAGATGGAGCCGCAACGTCCAGTTCTATACTCCGGTACCCAATAAATCGAATTTGTAGAGTTACTGGAAAACGGAGCACAGCTATTTCGAATCGCCCATCTCCATTCGTTACCGTTCCGCGCGCACTTCCTTTTATCTGTATTGTAGCCGACGGCAGGGCTTGTCCGTCTGAAGCGTCTAGAACCCTTCCCGTTAGCCGAGTCTGAGCGCTTGATAATCCCACAAGCAGCAGTAATAGACTTATGAAAAAACAAAACGCGCCCGAGACCTTCATATCACCCATTATTTTGAATCAAGATGGAAAGGTAACGGTTAGAGCTTTTATTCTATTGCTTGCTCTTACAATTTACCGCCTTTAATTCTCTTCCCGTTAGACGTCATGTATCACTTCATTGGAAAACAAATTCGGGTGCATCTTTACAGCCGAGAAGGGATCGCAGTTGGAACGGTCACTGGACGAGTTGCAGATATCGCCAAGGCTGTTGAGGTTGCCGATGGGATGAAAAAGGACCTCGTATTGGTCGTAGATATTCAGACGGGAGACCCCGAAAACCCGTATAAAAACAGCGCTGGAATGGAGGGCGAGTCGTGGTTTGCTGTCCAAGATATTGAAATCATTGAGGAAGAGGGCCGACGCATTTTCAGCAATTGACTTCGTCGGGTTCCTATATGTAACTTTAATGGTTACTATTCTAAAGGTATAAAAAATGACCAATACTCGCTTTTCTACCACCGTACACGTACTTGTTGAACTGGCCAAGAACCCGAAGGAACAGCTCAGTTCCTCGCAACTCGCCGCTAATCTCGGTACACATCCGGTGGTTGTCAGGCGGTTAGTTGCCCTGCTAAAACAAGCCGAATTGGTCACATCAACCAAAGGCGCTAAAGGGGGCGTTCGCTTGGCCATTAAAGCAGACGAAATACCCCTTAGCCAAGTTGCTGAATTGACCGACGAAAATCTTGGTTTTGAGACTCACAACGTGTTGTCCGAACTAGCCGTTTCAAATCCCTTTACCGATGCTGTGCTAACGGTAATTGAAGCGGAGCGCCGAAAAGTGCATTTAGCTGCAATCTCATACCTTGACGGCATTTCGATTAAGAATGTTTTGGAAACGTCCGTCCTACGCTGCGAACTTACCGACTTGGTCGCACGCGGCATGACAGACGAACAAATCAGAATGCAATATCACATTGAAGACGGCCATTTGGTTAAAAAATGATGCGTTGCATCATTTTTGACGGATACCGCTTTTCGAGCACAATCGCCTCCACTGGAGCATTTGAATGAAGAACTTCCTTTTTGTGCTTGTTTGGGCACTTATCGCCTCTTGCGCACCTCCGAAGACTACAAATGTGGTCCTCATTATTGTTGATGACCTGGGCTGGAAAGACTTGGGGGTAACGGGTAGCGAATTGTACCGGACACCTCGAATAGACTCATTTGCTTCGGAAAACGTCCGCTTCGATCATTTTTATGCGGACGGCCCCGTTTGCTCTCCTACTCGGGCAGCTATTATGACTGGAAAACACCCAGCTCGTTTGCAGATCACCAACTGGATCGGTGGAACACAAAACGGAGAGCTAATCCAAGCTGATTACAAAGCGCAGCTACCTCTGCAAGAAATCACAGTTGCCGAGCGATTTAAGGAAAGCGGATATTCGACCGGATTTATAGGAAAATGGCATTTAGGTGCAGAAGGTTTTCTACCTCAAGATCAAGGGTTTGATACCAATATAGGCGGCCATTTGGCAGGCCAACCTGCGTCCTATTTTTGGCCTTATAAAAGGGCAAAACCTTCCCCGTGGGACGTCCCAAATCTTGAGCAGGGAAGTGAAGGAGAATACCTGACGGACCGATTGACCACTGAAGCCGTCTCGTTTTTAGAGTCGAATCAGAAGAGACCTTTCTTTTTGGTTCTGTCCCACTACGCAGTACATACGCCCATCCAAGCCAAGCCGGAAATAGAATCCGAATACCAAAACCTTTTGGATAAGAATCCGCTTTGCCCCGAAGTGCCCTTTGACAACGATCCTCTCTGGTCTTCAACCAGAAATTGCCAAGATAACGCGGCCTATGCGGCTATGGTTGAGAGTACGGATGAAAGTATTGGACGCGTACTTGATACCTTGGAACGGCTGCATTTAGACGATAATACGGCTGTAGTATTTGTGTCAGATAACGGGGGATTGAGTTCGCTCATGCTCGGGCGAAATGTCGGGCCTACCTCAAACCGACCGCTCAGGGCTGGAAAAGGATACCTTTACGAAGGAGGGATTCGGATCCCGTTTATCATCAAAGATCCAAACCTACGCGCAAAGGGAATCCGAACCATCAACGCTTCTACGGTCGATATCATGCCAACCCTTTTAGACCTTGCCGGCATTTCCGTTGATGCCGATGCCGCATCTGTGTTGGACGGACTAAGCCTAAAGCCGGAGATTCAGGAGGCTGGCACTTTACAAGAAAGACCTCTTTATTTTCACTTCCCCCACTATCACGGATCGGGTAATCGCCCGTCGGGCGCAATTATCTGGGAAGGTTATAAACTCATTGAGTGGTTCGAAACGGGTGAACTTGAATTGTATCACCTGACCACTGACCCCGGTGAACACACTAATCTAGCAACAAATTTGCCGGAGCAGGTCAAAGCCCTGCATGCGATGTTACGAACGTGGCGTACTGAAGTTAGCGCCAAAATGCCGACTCCCAATCCGGAATGGACCCCTGTTAACTAATTGCCGCCCAACTGGTTAAGGAGCTCAATAACAGCTCGTTCAACCTGTTCGTCTCTACCCATACTTTTTAGGGCTGGTGTGTTTTTAACCACATAATCAGGTTCTAATTGCTGGTTTTCGAGTGGAGTGCCCGTTAAATCATCAAACGAAAGGTGGACGGTCCGGAGGCTACTTTGCCCATCAGGCATACCTGTACCAGATACCCACGAGCATGTCCCCGCAATAGGCATTCCCACGATTTGGCCGATTTTCTTCGTCCGATACGCGTACGGGAAGCAATGACCATCGGAGTAGTTGCCTTCGTTTACCAAAAGAATACTTGGTTTGACCCATTTGCGTTGCGGCTCACCTCCAATAACGCGATCATCTCGCGTTGTGAAAGTGGCATAACGAAATCCATTAAGAAAGGTTGAAAGGTCGTCCACAAGGTCTCCACCACCGTTCCAGCGGGTATCGACAACCATTGCCTCGGTCGTGGCCTGACGGCCCAAGGCATCTTCAAACGTTACCCGATATGCGGGGTCGCTCATGCTCCGAACGTGTACATATCCTAGCCGTCCACCAGACAAAGAGTCCACAAGGGCGCGCCGGGATTCAACCCATCGTTCATACAACAAGCTTGATTCAGCGCTCGCCGTGATGGCTTTGACGACTTCTTCCCAAGTAGCTTTCCCATCACTTCCGCGGAAGGACAACAATACATTCGTCCCTGCCAAATCATTCAAAAGATGAGCGGTGTTGACGCCGACTCCCAATGTGATGCCGTTCACTTTTTCAAGAACAACACCCTTCTTGACTTTAGTGCCAGGCCGGTCCAATGGTCCCTTGGCTAGCACTTCGTCTATTCGAAGCCCACTTCCATCCTTTAATTCACTCATCAATAGACCAAATGCAGCGGTCGCGTCTCGATCAGGCAGTGATTGATTGAACCCTGCACCGGTATGAGACACGTTGAGTTCGCCCAGCATCTCGTTCAATACTTCCTGGAAGTCATACCCATTCGAAATGTTGGGCAAAAAACGCTGATATGCTGCCAAATACATTGGCCAGTCCACTCCGTGATGATCCTTTTTATAAAACTTCTTGTTGATCCATCGCCAGGCAAATCCAAGATTGTATTCAAATTCAGCTTGGCGATCTACTTGATACGAACCACTAATCGCTATTCCTGAGATTTTGCCGGTAGCAACGTCTACCTTCGACATCTTTCCGCCAGCCAACATAAAAACGTTTTTCCCTTCTTCGTCTAATGTCAAAGAGCCTCCAGAGCCACCCATTTTTGCCAAAACGGAGGTTTCTTTGGTTCTCAGATTGGTTTTCCATAAATCGTATCCTTTCTCGAATCGGGAAAGATAGAGCATGGTTTCGCCGTCGGGAGTGACCACGGCGTCTGATAGTGAGGATGAATGTATGGTAAGTCGAGCTTTTCGATCTTCCATTCGATCCCAGTCTATGACAACTGGTTCTACTTCCTTCACTTTTTTGTCATCTTCCTTCTTTTCATCTTCCTTCTTTTCGTCTTTTTTGGCCTCCTTCTCTGCCTCGGCTAACAGTTCA
Source organism: uncultured Bacteroidota bacterium (assembly GCA_937876355.1). Classification (GTDB taxonomy): domain Bacteria; phylum Bacteroidota; class Rhodothermia; order Rhodothermales; family UBA10348; genus UBA10348. Next base: position 6,918 of record CALFHN010000122.1, read on the forward strand.
GCTTCTTCTTTTGAAAGGTTGAATTCTTGCCAAGCTTTTTGGGTCAAAAACATGCCATATGCGTCGGATTCACGACTCCCTGTACTAGCTAAATCTTGCTTTCCGTCGCGTGAGGAGAACCACAGCAGCAATTTGCCACCCATCATCCATTTGGGTTGAGAATCGGCAAAGCCTGAATCGGTCATATTTCGAACCGTTCCACTGCCATCTGCCTTTATTAGGCCAATTTCAGTAGGCCAAAAATCGGGTTGGCTGTACTCAACAAAGATCCATTTTGAATCAGGGGACCAAGAAAAAGACTGATCTCCGTCGGAGTACGAGAAAAAATTCTCTGACCCCATCAACGTTGTCGGTGTACTTGTTACTCGATCCACGACGGCAAGCGTCATGCGGTCTTTGATGTAAGCAACCGTATTGCCATCAGGAGAAACCACAGGTTGAAATTCGTCAGCGTCGGTTTTGAGAAGCACTTTCTCCTCAATAGCTGTGGAAAGGAAAAAATACTTTTCCTCTTCCCTTCGGATGCTCGATTCGTACAAATTCCAACTTCCGTCTCGTTCGCTCGCGTACACGAGGGAGCGGCCCTTGGGATCAAAGCTGACCCAGTTCTCCGCTTCGACTGTGCGAGTTATTTGTTTGGTTACGCCGGACTCCACGGAGGTCACAAAAACATCCCCCCGAAATATAAATGCGACTTCTTTCCCGTTGGGGGAAGGTGCCATTTGAGTAACGGAACCGCTCACTGTGATTTCTTCCGTATCGCGTGCACCTGGATCCCGGTTGATCAGCACAGTGAGTTTCGAGGGCGCCGAGCCTTCCGAAAGCGTCCACAATTCTCCATCCCAAGAAAAAGCCAATTTCCCATCTCGCGCAACCGATAATGAGCGCACGGGATGATTGGAAAACGACGTTAACTTCGTACCTGATCCTGCGCCGTTTGCAGTTTTTCGGTACACATTCATCGTTCCGTCGAACTCACTTAGATAGAAGAAACCGCTGCCATCAGGTGTAAATGAGGGTGAACGATCCTCGCCAGCAAAATCGGTGTTTTGGGTGAAGGTGTTTGTAGTTAAGTCGACGGTCCAAATGTCCCGCGCTGCAGAAGATGTATGGTGTTTCCGAAATGCGTTTTCATAACTCGTGATATCCTCAAACAACATCCACCGACCGGTTGGATCTAAAGAAGCATTTAAAGCGGGAACCGTTAAGACCTGGGACACGCGGCCGCCAGTGACAGGGACGCTGTACAATTCGGGCTGAGCTCCCGTCGGAAAGTTGGAGCTGGCGGCCGCGTCTACGCGCCCCGACTCGAAATAAACGGCCATTCCATCCGGCGTAAACACCGATGGAATATCGTCTCGAGAATCAAACGTTAACCGAGCCGGGGCGCCCCCCATGGATGGCATAACAAACACGTCCAAATTCCCATATCGATCAGAAGCAAAAGCCAATTGTGTACCATCTGGAGACCAAACAGGTCGCGTGTCTCGGCCAGAAAATGTTGTTAGCTGATTGGCTCGGCCTCCATTTGCAGGAACGGAGTACAGATCGCCTTGATACGTAAAGGCAATAGTAGACCCATCAGGAGAGATGGCCGGATTTCGAAGCCAAAGGGCCGAGTCTTGAGCAGAGTCTTGAGCTCCTGCAAGCGGCTGTGATGCAATTGACAGGGAAATGATTGTTAGAAATATAAAAATACGCATACGATTGAAAATTTATTGTCGAGCCCGAATAATGGCATTTCACCACCTTACAACTCAATTTTGCACGCTGATAGATCTGGGAAATGTACGATAAATCAGGTAGTGAGCAATGGGAAATGACACGTAACAACAGTACCGTTTTTCAGCGAAGACTGAATTTCCCACCGGGCGCCTTGCCATGTGGCAATTTGATCTGCAAGTGCTAAACCAAGCCCCTCTCCAGAGATGCGTTGATCTTGTGCAGATCGGCCTCGGAAAAACCGTTCGCGAACAAATTTTAGTTCGTCCGCCTCGATTCCGGTTCCATGATCATGAATGACCAATACCGCCTCCTTAGTTTTTCCAGGTGGCCCACTCGAACGCCCAACGGCCTCTCTATTCAACTGAACCAAAACAACTCCGCCCCGGTCATACTTGATCGCATTATCGAGAAAAATGCCGATAAATTGGCCGCAAATATCTGATTGAGACAGTATCCAAATATTGGGGTCGACGTGAGATTCGATTCGACCTATTCTTGAAGTATATCTGTTGCAAATCTCCTCGCATAAATCAGAGAGGCATACAGGTTCTTTGGGGATACTAGACGGATTCGATTCCAGTCTGGATAATTGCATGAGCGATCGGACGATACCTGCCATCGATTCGGTCTCCTCCGAGGCCAGTTGAAGCGTTTTTTTATATTCGTCAATCGTCCTTTCTTTGCGCAAAGTTACGTCAATATGTCCCTTTAGCACGGTGAGCGGAGTTTGGAGCTGATGTGACGCGTTTGAATTGAAACGGGTCATCTCTTCGAACGAGGCTTCCAATCGTTCAAGTAGCCGGTTAAATGCTAAAGCAAGTGAAACTGATTCTTGGTCTGCATTTTTCAAATACGGAATGCGGAGATCCAATTGATCGGCCGAGAGTGAGTCAGCCGTTCTGGCCATCGTTTGAAGTGGCATTAGTAACCGACCCGCGTTTAAATAAATCAGACCAAGTAGACCCAGAAGCAGGACAGCTGTACTTAAAAGTGCTCCAATTCCCAGCATTCGCACGGATTGGTGGATATCAGGTATAAAACGGGCAATTTGTATATAACCCAACACAGTATCGTCGGAAGCTTTGAGCGGAAAAACATTGAAATAGAGTTCTGACGAGCCTAAAAATCGAGTTTTCACAACGAAAAAAGGCGAAGGTTTTTCCAGAAGAGCCCCATCCATTCTCCTAGTAAATGCGCCCTCTGGAAAGTGCTCAATATTGGCTGTCGCAAAAACTTCTTGCTTGTTTATATCAAATATTTGAACAAAAAGAGGATCGACGCGAACCTCGACAAAAAGATGATGCGGCTCGTTCCACGGATAGTTGTCTACCTCGACGACGTCACCGGCCCCAAGGATAAATGAGGTGATTTCTTCAGCCTCTAATTGAACAAAACGCTTAGCATCAACCCGAAGCCAAACCAATGCCCCCAACCAAACAATTCCAACGAACAGGAAGAGAGCCGGTCCGACAAAAACACCAACTCGAATGAGTAACCGTTTTCTAAAAGATGGATAAGTACGGGACTTCATACTATGGTCGATTCTCTAGTGATTCGATGAAAAACGGTATCCCACTCCACGAATACTTTCAATTTGCAAAGGACAGCCAACCCCAACCAATTTTTGACGGAGATAGCTTACATAAACATCTATTACATTAGAACCACGGTCAAATCGCTCTCCCCAGACGTCCCGAAGAATGTCTTCTCTTGAAAGAGTTTGATCCGAACGGGCTACTAAGTACGCCAGCAAGTCAAACTCTTTTACGGTCAGATCTATTTCTTGATTTTGCCAAGCAGCTCGTTTTTGTACAGGCCGAATTTTCAGATCTCCCCCTCCCACCTCCAGTTGGGCATGATTCCGACTACTTCGACGCAAAAGAGCCTCAATACGAGCGGACAGTTCTTCGAAGGCAAATGGCTTTGCGAGGTAGTCGTCGGCTCCCGACCGCAGGCCCTTTACACGATTTTCTACGGCAGTTAAGGCGGTCAGCATCAGGATAGGGACATCAGGATGGTGGAGCCTGATCCGACGTGCCACTTCAAATCCATCCATAAAGGGAAGGCGTACATCGAGCAAAATGAGGTCGAAACTACCCTCGACTGCCATTTCTAGGCCTTTTAGCCCATTTTCAACCCATTCCAGCATGTGCCCTTCCTCCTCCAGTCCCTGACGAATGAATGAGGCCACGTTTTTTTCATCTTCGACGAGAAGGATATGAGCCATAACATAGACCAAAAATGGTAGTGCTTATTGGAAGATAACCGTCTAGGCTTAAACTGCATTCAATTCTAATCAACTTCTAATGATTGGCTCCCACTGGTTTTGTAGCATGTCTTTATCATAATTGATCCGTTACACGAATGAAGCGCTCCAATCTTGTGATTCTGCCTGCTGGAAATGGCCGCCCTTCAGGGACTGAAACCTCCGTTTTTGCCGATTTTCATTCTGGCCTCGTTCTTTCGCCCCAGCAAGGTCGATTCGGAAAATGGCAAACCGGGAAGACAGACTGGCTGCAGGGCGCAAACTGGCTGCAGGGCGTAATGGGATTTCGTTTTGCCCTGCCTTTTGTTAAATCAAGCAGAACCGGCAAAAGTCTAGCCCGTATTCAATTGTGCGATACTGAGAACCAATCGGTATACGTTTCACTCAATTTGAACAAGGATACTGGATCCGCATGGAGCGGGTTTTTGGTGACAAAGAACAAAGTCACTCAGTTCTTCCAAAAAATCGGAACGCTCGCTCAAGAACGGCTACAATTCACTCGTGAAGAATATCAACTAGATCGGTTAGATCATCTCACGGTTCTTGATACCCAGCGAATATGTTTGAGTGTTCCTCCTGAATATTCCCAGTTGTTACCGAAGTCTCTCAAATGCACCATGGAAATGGAGTTTTCGAGTGATAGTCACTTCCAATTCACTAACTTTAAAGAACGCTTATTGATCGCATTGCCACTGTATCGTAGTTATCATCGTTTGTCAGGCATGTCGTGAATAAAACAAAAGTGACCCATTCATTGCTTACCGTGGTATGGTTAGCAGCTGCAGGATTCAGTCTTTATGGGGGCATAACCTACTACGCCCTTCCTCTCCAGGATAGGGCCTATTCGGATCTGCACGAATGGTACAAGCCATCTGGTCTGGTTGGGCATGGACTTGGAATTCTGGGTAGTTTGATGATGATTGTTGGCGTGGCCATGTATAGCGTGCGCAAACGGGTACGTCGCTTTGAACAATCTGGCGGTTTAGGATCGTGGCTAACTGCCCATATTTTTATGTGCACGTTAGGGCCATATTTCGTCTTGCTCCATACAGCGTTTCGATTTGGTGGAATTATATCCATCGCCTTTTGGAGTATGGTGGCTGTAGTCCTTTCAGGCATTTTCGGCCGCTACATTTATGTCCGCATCCCCAAAAGTGCAAACGGGCAATTCCTTTCTGAAAAGGCCCTCCAAGTTCGCCAAAAGCATCTTTTACAGTCCATCATGGCCTATCATGACCTCAATGATACTGGAGTCCATTCACTTTTGGCGACCCTTGACCCTGAAGTAGCAAAGGCGAAAAAACCTTGGATGGCATGGATTCCAAAAAGGTCAGGAATCTCAAAACGACGAAAACTACTGAAAGCGTTCGCATCTGAGCGCGGCTGGACTGGGAGCGATGCATCGTTGTTCACTCAAAGGATGTTGGACTACAGCAATCTTGTCATCCAGGCTCCATTTTCAGGTACATTTCAACGATTGTTTGGATACTGGCACGTTTTCCATTTGCCACTAGCTGTAGTTCTTTTGATCATCATGCTTTTCCATGTAGGAATTGCATTCACCTTTGGCTATTTCTGGATATCATGAAGCACTCTACCATATATAAAGCCTTGCTGGCTATTGTACCGCTGCTTCTTTTCGGTACGTATTTCATTTTCATAGCTGGAAACCCAGGTGGCGAAACCGATTCTGCGTTCATTCATCCACCATTCGGGGGCAATCCTTCTCCTACTTCCGGGATGTTAAGAACTCAGCCTTCGACTGCTGGAGCGTTGGCTACCACGGCCGCGCCTTCCAGCGATAACGTAGCCGATTCGTACTTCCACGAAATTTTCGTGTTTGAATCCAAGATAAAAGAAGCTCCGGGAGATACGCTTTCAATGCGCCAGTTAGGCCGCCTTTTACAAGATGGGCATCGCATGGATGAAGCCGTTGTGTACTACACCTCATATTTGAATGCGCGACCTAGGGCCAAACAAGTTTGGTTGGACCTTGCTGCTAGTTTTGCGTCGGACAAAAAATGGATTGAGGCCGAAGAAAGTATCGGCGAAATGCTCCAAGTTTATCCAGGCGATGAATCTGGACGCTACAACTTGGGAGCAATTGCAGCCAACGCCGGAGACCTACTCAAAGCTCGACAAATTTGGAGTGAAATTTCTGAAAATGGAGCGGAGAGTGCCGTAAAAGCCATGGCCAAATTGTCCCTTGCTCGCTTAAACTAACCGGATGAAACCCTGAAGATTTCAGTACTCATATTGTGGGTTCTTTTCCTTTCCATCGGTACGGCGATGGTTAGACCGGTGTCCGCACAAATCATTTCTCCCGGGGACCTGATTGAAGGGCATGCTGCATGGGACAAAATCAACAGTTGCATTAGCTGTCATCAACTGGGTAAAAAAGGTATTGACGATGTGAGGTGTTTGTCCTGTCACACCCCAATGAGAGATCGCATCAATCAAGATTTAGGCTTGCACGCTACCTACGACGAACCAACGTGCGCCACCTGTCACAAGGATCACTTCGGACGGGATTTCGACTCGATTCGCTTTGATACAACTGGTTTCGATCACAAATTGACTGGCTATGATCTAATACAGAGTCACGCAGAAGTGGCCTGCGTGACGTGTCATGAATCGGGTAATTTGGCCGATGATGCAGTTATGGATTTCCTAAAGAAACACCGCTCTGAATCCGACACTTTTTTGGGGTTAGACGAAAATTGTGCGTCTTGTCATACGACTGACAATGTCCACGGAATACAGTTCGATCAAGTTGCTTGCAGCACGTGTCATGATGAGAATACATGGGAAGAGGCTCCCGTATTCAATCACGACGAGTCCGACTATATCCTGACCGGAGAGCACAAAACAGTTGAATGCGCTAGCTGCCACAAAAAAGGCAAAGGTGAGCCAGACGTGGTCCTATATCAGCCCATAGCATTTGCTGAGTGCTCCAACTGCCACGAAGACGAACACAAAGGCGCCTTTGCCGGCACCTGTGCGTCGTGCCATTCCACGAATGGTTGGGGTACAATGGTTTCCGCCTCTTTTGAAACGTCTTTTGACCATAATTCGACTTCTTTTCCACTTATTGGGCTGCATCAAACGGCGACGTGCGATTCCTGCCACTCCCCAAAAGTGAGACTCGAAGGACTATCCATCGAGTTTGTCCGATCTACCCTCGCTAAATCATATCCCCATCCCTTGGCCACTGAATGTCAAACCTGCCATGATGATGCCCATGCTGGAAGTGTCACAAAAACAGAATCCTGCGCTTCCTGTCACAACGAAAAAGGATGGTCACCATCCGAATTTGATGTATTCCGACACCAAGACGACACGGAATATCCGTTAGAAGGAGCCCACTTGGCCGTATTGTGCAGTCAATGTCATACCTCCATTACGGATGCCACATCTACGAGTCTTTATGGCAATATCACCTTTTCTGTTAACAACACAACCTGTGAAGGATGCCACACCGAAGACAATATTCACGGTGATCAATTCACGCCAGAAACCTGTGTTTCATGCCACTCAACCAGTGCCTGGATGGACGCTGAATCAGCTTTTGATCATTCCGAAACTGATTTCCCATTAGTAGGGGCGCACATCAGCACGACTTGCCTTTCGTGCCATGTTCCGGACGATCTCGAAATTGCACAGTTCAGAAACATCGATGTGGCTTGTATTGCATGTCATGAAGCGGAAAGCACG
>CALFHN010000123.1 GCA_937876355.1 uncultured Bacteroidota bacterium
AGGACTCGGATTTATAAGCCCAGAAATCGGCTGGGCCTCTGGGCGCGGTGTAACCTCCTTAACTACGGATGGTGGAGAGTCGTGGCAGCAATTATTCAATTACAATCTTGATACTGGTACCGGCCAATTGGATGGGTCAATGAACCGATTCATTATGGTCAACGACACATTAGCGTACGGCGTCGGTCGCCGATTGTATCGACTTTCCGGTTTCGGAGCACAAAGTGTTGCCATCGAATCTGCAAATTTGCCACGCTCATTCACCCTTGACACCTCTTTTCCTAATCCCTTTTCAGAATCAACAACTCTTCGATACACCCTTGAAGCACCGACCAGCGTTAGTCTTCGGGTCATTGACCTAACCGGCCGAATGCACAAACATTTCCAAGCAACATATCAGGAAAGCGGTACGCACGAATTCGTTTGGGACGGAAGAAACGATTCAGGTCAAAAATTGGCCTCTGGAAGTTATATATTCCTAATTGATATAGGGTCTTCAATTGAAATGAAGCAGGTAGTCCTGCTCAAGTAGCGCGAGATCATTTATGGTTAAATCTCAGTTTTTCCGTCTGATTGGCATTTGCATCTTGACGATTGTGTTTTCTATACATTCAAATTTGGATGCTAAAGCCCAATCTGACCAAGAAAATGTTTTGTTAGTTGTTCAAAACGTCTTTGACGGAATCAACACTAAAAATGGGCCGTTGATTGAATCGGTCATGGCGAAGGGTAGTGTCTTGTATTCAACAGGCGTTAACGACAAAGGACCCTTTTTCAATCCGCAGACGGGAATCCAATTCGCGGGAAGCATCGCTTCCGCCACTTCCGAGTTCCACGAACGCATGTTCGAAACGGAGGTAAAAATTCAGCAAGGCGTGGCTATGGTTTGGGCAAATTACGACTTCCATGTAAACGGTAATTTTAGTCATTGTGGAGTGGATACATTTACGTTGGTGCGCTCAGTCGACGGCTGGAAAGTAGCTTCTCTGGTCTACACGGTCGAAAGATCTGGGTGCAAAGAACGCCCCCCATTCCTTCAAAGTAGGCTCTCGGACCAATTTGGTAGATAATTGACTGTTGATTCCCTTCTTGGAGCAGGTAAATCCTCGATTTATGTTTTAACCCATGCCTATGTCATATTCCCGATATACATTCCCATTGGCGAAATTCGCTTTTGTTCTTCTACTGATCTTCGGTCTAAAACCGTTTACGGTTCTAAGTCAAACATTAAATAAAGAAGTACAGAATCGAAGAGAAAAATTAGTTGAGATACTTCCTGATGGCCTCATTGTCCTGCCATCAAAATGGGAAGAAAAGGCCATGGAACAACCTGCTTGGATCCAGGATGCGACGTTTTATTACTTCACGTCACTTGCCACCGCTCCTGGTGCAATCCTCCTAATTGATGGGCCTGCAAATCGCACGATACTTTTTTCAGGTCCAGATCCGCAGACCTTTGGCGTCCCCATACCAGATTTCAACGTTCAAAATAGACCAGATTGGATAGGGCAAAGTGGAGTTTCGGCTGTGATGCCCAATTCGGAATTTGTTACTTATGTCCGTTCCAGGATGAATGAAGGAGTTAAAACAGTGTATTTGGACCAGCCCCGGCGCCCATCGCCTTCGGAGGCCCCAGAAGGCATGCTCGAGGTATCAGGTTTCCATCGAATGTGGCAGCAATCGATGTCGATAGCCTTTCCAAACGTCGAAATAAAGTCCGCAGCCGCGGCCATAGGAGAATTGGTTTGGATTAAAAGCGATTATGAGGTTGCTCAACTAACAAAAAACGCCTCGTATTCGGCAAAGGCGTTACGAGAGGGTATGACCAGCATTCGCGATGGTTTAACTCAGCGCCAAGTCGAGGGCGAGGTTGTAAATGCTTGCCTTCAAGCTGGGGCAGAAGGCCCTTCCTTTTGGCCGTGGGTTATGACCGGACCAAATGCCCAAATGAAACGCCTTGTCAAATCGTTTTATGATGATAGCAACCTCAACCGAACTTTCAAGAATGGAGAGCTGGTGCGCGTTGACGTAGGGTGCATGGCCGGTGGATATGGGGGTGACGTCGGGCGAACAGTCCCCGTTTCAGGTACTTTTTCCAAGGACCAGGCTACGATTTGGGACATTCTTATTTCGGGCTATTTGGCTGGAATGAAAGCCATGATGCCCGGCAAAACCCTCGATCAAATACGCGAAGCAAGCATCCTTGGAATGAAAGAGTGGGGCCGAACTCATCCCAAAGACGCTGAAATAGTATCGGTAATGGCCGCCGAATCAGGCGGAGTTGGATGGCATATCCATGGAGTGGGCATTGAGTCGGGCGAAACGGCTGAACCGGTTTTGGAGGCCGGATCAGTGATCGCGTTTGAACCTGGCTTCGCAACCGCAGCAGACGCTTACTACTTGGAGGACATGATCTTGATCACCCCGACTGGATACCAAGTTCTAACACAAGATCTTCCTTACACATCATCAGAAATGCACTCCTTTCTTTCCAAGTCGCGGTGAAAAACATTCAATATCCAACAATAGTTTCACTCACCGGAATCTGAGAGTTTCAATCGTCGAGAGTGAATCCAATTACGTACAAACTATGTCTATGAAATCAACAAATAATAAAACTTGGATTACCGTTTTAGGGGCCGGGCTCGTAGGAAGTGCCATTATTAAGGACCTTGCGCTGGAGCCAAAATTTAATATAATCGCTGTAGACCTCGCGGCCGAAGGATTGGCTTCAGTCAATCATTTGGAGAACGTCCATACTCGGCAGGGTAACGTATTAAATCAGGAAGTTTTACACGAAGTCTGCGAAAATGCCAATTTAGTAATTTGTGCTGTCCCTGGATTTATGGGGTTTGAGACCCTTAAAAAGATAATTGAGTTGGGTAAAAATGTCGTAGACATTTCCTTTTTTCCAGAAGATGCGTTTGAATTAAACGCACTGGCGCTAGAAAAAGGCGTGACAGTTGTAGTGGATTGCGGCGTAGCTCCCGGTCTCTGCAATATTCAAGCTGGATACCTTCAGACCAAAATGTCGGAAGTACACTCCTATGTATGTTTTGTTGGTGGGCTCCCTAAAACCCGTACTTGGCCCTTTGAATACAAAGCAGTTTTTTCGCCAGCTGACGTAATCGAAGAATATACCCGGCCTGCTAGGTTTGTCGAATATGGCAAAATCGTAACTCGAAAAGCACTTACAGACCTCGAAAAAATTGACCTCCCGGGAGTAGGCACACTTGAGGCCTTTAATACGGACGGTCTCAGGTCACTGCTCTTTACGCTTGAAGCTCCTTTTAAAAAAGAAAAAACCCTGCGATACGCCGGTCATGTGGAATTGATGAGAGCGTTCCGAGAGGCTGGATTTTTCGACTCCTCTCCTGTTTCAATAAACGATCAAGAAGTGATTCCTCTTCAATTGACAAGCAAGTTGCTTTTTGACCAGTGGAAAATGGGACCCGGAGACGAAGATCTTACTGTAATGCAGGTTGAAATGAAAGGACTTGAAGGTGGCCAAAAAGTAAAATACACCTTCGATCTACTCGATTATTTTGATACGGAATCGGGCATCCACTCCATGGCTAGAACCACGGGCTATACATGTACTATCGTGGCCAGGCAGGTCCTTTCTGGGTTATTTTCTCGCAAGGGTATTTCTCCGCCGGAGTACATCGGTCAAACCAAAGGATGTTATTCTAACTTGCTCGAAGAGTATAAAACTCGGAGAATTGAAATACGTGAACGGCGCACAGTCTTAGACCAGTATTAAGCTAATCAGTCGTTTGGCAATTCGAACGTTACATGTTCTGCTCATTCAGCCTCTAGGAGATGTGGAATGAAACCCGCCTAGTGGTTTAGTTTATTTTTGAGGGTATGACATTTCATTGTCATACCCTCCATTCTATCTTTGATTTAGAAAGAAAAGGGATCCATTTAAGCCCAGTGAGTCTTTCCAACTAGTGAGTCTTTCCAAGTGGCGCCACCGACTTTTCTTTGCGATCAGAAAATGTGTGCCTGAATCAAAAACAGTAACGACCTAGATTACCGAAATACCGAGCACGAACATGAAAACAAACACATTGATATTGCCAGAAGTCAATCATCTGCAAAACACTTCATTTTACCTAAGCGTTTCCAACCGAATACCCGAATTGGTCTCATCTGATGGCACTATGCGAATTCCAATGGCAAGTTTGGATTCAAACGGGCTAATTCGAGCAAAAAACTTCGCCCACAATCAATACATCAACGCCATGATGCAAGACTCAGATGAGTTGGACGTGCATCGCGCAACCTTAAATTTTCTTTGCAAAACGATTGAAAGGACCGGAAATCCCACCGTTCGTCCGCATACTGGCAAGCCTATCCCTGCCCCTTCCAGAAAAATGGCACCGAAATTTGAGCGCAAAACCAAACAGACCCAGGCCGCCTAAACATGATTTTGTAGGAACTACCAGGCTACGCTCCAAGCTGAAAACCAAGCTTCAACTGTTGATCAGGAGGATATTCCGAAATACTCCGAAGGCTCGAAATTGTAATTCCGAGAAGCCGAACTGGTTTTGATGGCAAGCCAGGAGCATGGAATAACAATAACGACACAAGTTCAAAAATTTCTTCTTTTTGAGACACTGGGGTTTCGGTCGTAGTCTGCCTGGTAGTTACTTCAAAATCATTCGTTTTAATTTTTATCGTAACAGTGTATCCAATTAAATTGTTGTCCTGCAAGCGTTTAGTAACTTTATCCGCAATCTCTTCAAGCTTCTGAAGAAATGCTCCGGACGTCTCCAAATTGATTTCAAATGTGCGCTCCGCACCGACCGATTTCCTAGTGCGAAATGTTTGGACGGGCCGATCATCCAAACACCGGACCATGCGAAAGTAATATTGGCCCGATTTTCCGAACATCGAATTCAGTTCGTTCAATGAATGTCGGGAAAGGTCTGAACCATAGTGAATCCCGTTCCTCTTCATTTTGTCAGCCGTTACTGGTCCCACACCGTAAAATTTTTCGATTGGAAGTCGAGCTATAAGACCCAATGCCTCGTCGGGCTTGATCACCGTTAGGCCATCGGGCTTATCGTAATCAGAGCCTATTTTTGCCAAAAACTTGTTGAATGAAACACCTGCGGAAGCCGTTAACCGAACTTCAGACAAAATTGCTGCCTTTATTTGACGTGCAATCGAGGTTGCCGAGGCAGGACCCATCTTCGGCTGAGTTACATCCAGATAGGCTTCGTCCATTGATAGCGGCTCAATGATATCGGTATAACGCTGGAAAATGGCTCGGATTTGCCGCGATGCTGCTTGGTAAGCATCAAATCTAGACGGCACGAAAATAAGTCCCGGGCACTTTTTTGCAGCAAGTGCAGAAGGCATTGCAGAATGAACCCCAAATTTCCGTGCTTCATAGCTAGCAGCAGCAACCACCCCGCGTTGTGACGATCCCCCAACGGCTACTGGCCGTCCGCGCAAATGAGGAAAATCTCGCTGTTCGACGGAAGCGAAAAACGCATCCATATCCACATGGATAATTTTTTTGCCGATGTACATCTAGTAAATAAGTGAATTTATTCGAAAGCTAAGAAGGCAGCGGCGTAAAACAAGAAGGGAATTCGTTTCGACTGTTACAATGTGGTGTTATTTGCGCATTTGTTGGACCCGAATTTACGAGCGTCGATGACCTCCCTAAATCCCTCTTTTCATCCACGGAATCACGTCAAGATATTTTCGCGAGTACTTTTACTCGCGACCTGTTTACTATTTGTATCGTGCTCACCCGCCATTGCCCCATTTAGTCACGCAGCCTACGAGTTAGCCGTCGACCTCAAGGTGGATAGTTTGCGCTTGATGGACTCAGCAGAGCTACCCTATTCCGAATCGAAAAAAAAAGTGGGAAACCTACAGGTTCGCATGCAAAAAGCGTTTGAATTTGCCTTAGGAAGACCAAAAAACAGTTACTCAACAGAACAGTGGCGAATTATGAATGATTCTGAACGCCATTTGTTAGGCGGCTTTTTGCGGCGTTGGGAGGAAGAGTCTAGTCTGTCCAGGTCGTTCATCGTCGAAGCAAAAACGATCGTGGCCCACTCTTTTGATGCCATAATCGGCCTCGAAAGCGGAAAAATAGGAGGTGCCGATGTTAGGTAACATCAATACGACGACATCATTAGTAGATGATTTTATTCCTCAATTTCTAAACTACTTAAAGAAGTCTCTCCCTGGGCTTCAGCATGATCTACTTGAGCATGCAGGTCGTATTGTGAAAGATCACGCATCAAGCGTTCAGAAGTGGATCGCCCAATCTTCAACCGGAGAAATATCTGTTAGCGATCTACGGTGGCTTGTTCAGTCTCAAATGGATCTTTCAAGCCTAAATACCCTAAAGGAAACAGGATTATCACTGGTTAAATTGGATGAACTTAGGCAGGCTATGGTCTCGTCATTGGTAACCACTATTTTTAAAGTGAACATTTTTAGATAGGGCCTGGCCTACGACCATAAATAGATTCTGCTTTTTTGTACCTTGCGTAGGTGTCACTTACCTACTATGTTGGCTGTCCGCTTATCGATTGTCTGGCCAAATAGGTCCCGTAACTAGTCTTTTTTATGTCGAATACGACGTACCTCGTTTCTGCTCGCAAGTACCGTCCATTGTTATTCAAGGATATGGTGGCTCAGGAGCATGTTACCGAAACGCTGAAAAATGCGATCCGATTGGACCGACTCGCACACGCTTATATGTTTACCGGCCCAAGAGGAGTGGGCAAAACGACGGCAGCGCGAATTGTAGCAAAAGCGATTAACTGCACAACCCCTGCTGAAGAACGAGAAGACCCTTCCGAACCGTGTCGTCAATGTGTCTCTTGTAAGTCCTTCGAAGAAGGCCGAAACATGAACATCATTGAAATTGATGCCGCTTCGAACAATAAAGTTGAGGATGTCCGTGATTTACGGGAAACCGTTCGCATTCCTCCGCAGGGCAATCGGATGAAAGTGTACATCATCGATGAGGTCCACATGTTGTCGAACGCGGCCTTCAATGCCCTTCTGAAAACATTGGAAGAGCCGCCCCCTCATGCCATGTTCATATTTGCCACTACCGAGCCTCATAAAGTTCTTCCTACAATTCAGTCACGTTGCCAACGCTTTGATTTTAGGCGTATTGCTACTGGAGAGTCTGTTGAAAGACTTCGTCATATTTGTCAGACGGAGAATATTTCGGTAGACGAAGAGGCCCTTATGCTGATCGCTCGCAAAGGCGACGGTGCACTTAGGGACGCTTTATCCGTATTTGACCAAGCTGTATCCCTTTGTGGGACACAAATTACCTATCCTGAATTGATTGCAGCACTCGGTGTTGTGAGCGTGGACGTCTATTTCGAAGTAACCCGTGCTGTGAAATCGGGTAGCGGCGCGGATATGATCTTGCTAGTTGACCGAATTGTTCGATCAGGATACGATCTTCAGGAATTTGTGGATGGATTAGCCGAGCACATTCGTAATTTGCTGGTAGCCATTAGTGTTGATGATCCAAGATTAATTGAAGCAACCGAAGCCGATCGAAAAAGACTAAAATCCCATGGTACAGAATTTTCTGAGTCAACTCTTCTGACTTTGATCCACATTATTGGTGAGCTTTCGGACACGCTTCGATTATCGCGTCAACCAAGGCTAAAGCTCGAAATGGCCTTACTTCGAATGTCGAATATTCCTGATGCAACGGACATTCGAAGCGCATTAGAGAAACTCAATAATCTCGAAAAGATGGCCGTTACGGGAGTAGTTCGAATAGAATCGAGCCCAAAACCCGAAGGATCTAGCCCGTCGATAGCTAGCTCATCCTCGATTGAAACTGTTGCTCCACCTCCAAAAAATATTCCCGTTGCCCGCCCGATTCCAACCGAGCCGGACCGCTCTGTGGTGGACGACCAAGATGTAAGTTCTGACCCAGACCTCACAGTTAAACCGCTACCGTATGCTCCTGCACCCACATCAGGAGCCATTCCTAGAGCGGTTCCTCAAGCAGACGATATGTCGTTGTTTTTGGAACGTCCTGCAATTAGTCGACCGAAACCTCGGCCCGATACGGAAGCGCAGTTTACGGACCTAACAGAAGTGTTGGAGTTGGACCCAAATGAAAGCGCTCCAATCACTGAAGGCGCTCCTGAGTCCGAAGAATTGACCATCCTTCGGTCCGCTTGGTCCGCATTGATTCAGGAAGTAATGGAATCAGAAAAACAACTTGGGTCATTTCTAAATCATGCCGGAATATTCGCATTCGATTCTAAGACCGTTTTCCTTAGCGTTCCCGACGATTTCCATGCCACAGCCCTTCGTTCTGAGTGCGTCAAACTTACTCATCGCTTAAACGATCTGACCGGGTTTAAAATTGACAATATCGCCTTTCGAATTAAAATCAATAAGGCAGATACGGACCTTGTGCCTGAATCCGAGTCCTCCATGCGTGAATCTCTTGAACATTTGTGTGAAAACTACCCGGCTGTACGATCCCTCGTGGAGCGTTTTGGTGGCGAGATCGTATGGTGATTTTTAAGTCCCTCTTTTGCTCGCCAGTTTATCGCCAGCTCGATCGGGACGTTCTCCGTTCAACCTCAAAAACAATTTCAGAATGAGTGACGGTTTAAACATGGCTGACATGATCAGCAAAATGGCTGACATGCAGAAAAAAATGGCTGAAGCACAAACCGCTTTGAGCACTAAAACGGTATCGGCAGAGGCTGGCGGCGGAATGGTAAAGGTTACAGCCAATGGCCTGCAACGAATTACTTCGATTACGATTGAGAAAGAAGTTGTTGATCCAACGGATGTTGAGCTGTTGGAAGACTTGATTATGGCCGGTGTAAACAAAGCACTTGAGGAAGCCTCAGGGATTGCCAAACAAGAAATGGCCAAATCTGCCGGCAGTATGCTTCCACCCGGAATGGATCTTGGAAAATTCGGACTGTAAATACCATTCCTATGCAATTTACGTCTGAGACGGTCGAAACGTTGGTCGATCAGTTTGCTCGTCTACCCGGAATAGGGCGCAAGACGGCCAGACGACTCGCTGCTTTTGTCCTAAAACTGCCCAAGTCTGAAGTAGAACAAATGGCTAAGGCACTAATTGCCGTAAAAGAAAAGGTTGTTTTTTGCTCTATTTGTTTTAACGTCACCGATGCAGATCCTTGCCCCATCTGCGCCTCAAATAAGCGTAATCACGAAGTGATTTGTGTGGTTGAAGAACCTAACGATGTGATGGCAATTGAGCGCACCAATGGCTTTAATGGGGTCTATCATGTTCTCGGTGGAGCCATATCCCCACTCGATGGAATTGGTCCAGAAGATCTGAAGATTCGCGAGCTAATTGCTAGAGTTAACGGAAAAGGACCTCGTTCAGAAAATGAAGATGCTACTTTGCCTACAGAAATTATTTTAGCGGTGAATCCTAGTGTTGAAGGCGACACGACTGCCTATTATATCTCCCAATTGGTTTCCCCCTTTGGGATCAAAGTAACTCGTTTGGCTCAGGGAATTTCTATTGGAAGTGATCTTGAGTTTACAGACGAGGCAACATTGACGCGAGCTCTTGAAGCGCGCGTTACGGTCTGAATAGAATAATGGGCCTTACCCTTCCTAAAATGAAGTCACCAGGAGGTTTAGTTTCCACATCAGGAAACTGGATTTTTCTGATCTCTTTATCCGCCATTTTGATTGGGTACGTTCTATGGCCTTCGCTGCGTTTATTTGCTGAAGGGCTCAAAATTCCGCTGTTGTTGGAATTATTCAGCAGCTTCAGTTCCGGAAATAGCCGCGCTTTATTCAACTCTGTCTGGATTTCTATCTGGACGGTGATTGGGTCTGGAATACTTGGGACCGTGATGTCCTTTCTCTTTTTTCGCTACGAATTTCCTTTAAAAAAAGTCCTCGTAGCCATGGCCGCCCTCCCCCTTGCATTGCCACCGCTCGTAGGAGTCCTTGCATTTTTGTTTTTGTACGGCGAAAGTGGAATTCTCCCCAGGGGATTGCAAGCTATTTTATCTCTGGATGGGGTGCCCTTTTCCTTCCAGGGAATGTGGGCTGTTTGGCTCGTGCATGTCTACTCGATGTATGTTTATTTTTATCTATTTTGCTCCGCTGCGCTTCAAAACGTAGATCGGAGCCTATTGGAAGCCTCTTCCGATCTTGGAGCTCATCCTGCGACTACGTTCCGCACAATCATTCTTCCGCACCTCAGACCTTCGCTGGTAAGCGCCTCGTTGCTGGTATTTATGATCTCCATGGCCTCCTTCACAGCTCCACTTCTGTT
Source organism: uncultured Bacteroidota bacterium (assembly GCA_937876355.1). GTDB lineage: Bacteria > Bacteroidota > Rhodothermia > Rhodothermales > UBA10348 > UBA10348. The sequence continues at coordinate 10,301 of CALFHN010000123.1, forward strand.
TGCGGGCAGTGAAAACTTTTTAACACTCCAGATTTACAATTACAAAGTGAACGGCAATCTAGAGTACTCAGCAGCCATTTCTGTCGTTTTGACCCTCATTTGTTTACTTTTTTTGCTCCTTATTGAACTTAACAGGCGTGGTTCACGCGTGTCGACGGCCTCAAAAGGTTCGTCTCCGATACCTATCCCGGTTCGCTCCGGAGCTGCCCGTTTCGTCGCCCTCTTTTGTGCAATTTTGATCATTGTATTTCTTGCCCTTCCTATTTTGACCATCATTCTTATTTCATTCGTGAAAGAGGGTAGCTGGACCTGGCAAATATTGCCTCAGGCGTATACATGGGACAATTATATAAATCTATTGGGGCAATCTGATGTGGCGGCACCCATATTAAACAGCTTTCGCATGGCGTTTGCCGCGACATTTGCCAACCTACTTTTTGGAGTATCTGCCGCCGTTTTTATCGTAAAAGGTCGGTTTCCCGGGCGCGGATTCATCCGCCTACTGTCCATATTACCTTTTGCAATTCCTGGCACCGTCATCGCCATTAACCTTATCGTTACATTCAGCGGTCCGCACCCTTTGGCAGGGGGAGCGATCTTGGTAGGCAGTTTATGGCTTCTGCCCCTCGCCTACTTCATTCGCCATATCCCTCTTATTGTTCGGTCCACGGTAGCTTCGCTGGAAACGTACGATGATCGATTAACAGATGCCTCCCAAGATCTCGGAGCCAGCGGAATGAGGACGTTTCGAAAAGTGGTTCTCCCGTCGATCTTGCCCGGAATTCTTGCTGGAACACTTTTAACTTTTGTCACCGCATTAGGGGAGTTTGTATCCTCAATTCTTTTATACGTGTTCGACAATCGCCCCATCTCTGTGGAGATCCTTTCTCAACTCAGACTGTATGATTTTGGTGCCGCTGCTGCATATTCTGTTTTATTAATGATCTTGATTGGCTCTGCTACACTAATAGTGTCGTATTTTGGTGGATCTAGCAGATCTGGTGTTGTTAGGTAATATTCGAACAATTTGGCTCTGTATGAAAATTTCGATAGTTGGGGCGGGAAATATGGGCTCCGCCATCGCCCATGAATTGGTTTCAAACGAAAACATTGAACTAATTCGTATTTGCGATGCAAGATCGTCGGCCCTAGATCAATTGCAGCGGCGCCTGAATAGCCCCAAAGTTCGAACTGTGAACGTAGATGCCCGAAATAAAAGAGCGCTGGCCTCAGTTTTAGCCGGTAGCGACTGTATTGTAGGCTGCTCGTCCCCAGAAGTAAATCCTTTGCTGGCCAAAATAGCGGTTAACTCACGCAGTCATTATTGTGATCTAGGAAGCACTACGGCCATTGTGCGGGAAGAGGCCAAATTGGCACCGCTAGCTCGTGACAATGGCGTATGGGTTGTTCCGGGTTGTGGCTTAGACCCGGGATTGGTTCACATCTTGTGTCATTCTGCTATTGGGCACCTCGACGAACCATTTGAGGCTAACATTTGGGTAGGAGACGTTCCTCTTTATCCTCAGCCTCCGTTTAATTTTAGAATTGGCTGGTCCGCAGATAAACTTTTGGACGACTATACTAACGAAGTTAAAGTGGTCGAAAATGGCCAATTAGTGTTAAAAACGCCACTTACTGGTACCGAAACGTTATCTTTTGGCAACGAATATTCCAATATGGAGGCGTTTTATACGGCGGGCGATCTCGAGTCGCTGTGGAATTTGTCTGGTCAACAACTTAAAAGTTTATCCCATAAAACGGTAAGATGGCCAGGCCATGCTGAGCAAATGGCATTCTTGCTGTCTCTCGGATTTGGAGATAAACGTTCAATTGATGCCCAGACTCACTTAACGTATCGAGATGTGCTGGCTCGAAAGTTGAAACAACGACTGGGTGGTCCTTTTGAAGATGTTGTCTTAGTCCGATCGTCTGCTACCGGCCTTAAAGATGGAAAACGAACAACGTGTTCTTACGAATTGGTCGATACGTATCAAGAAGATCGAAAAATAAGTGCCATTCAGCGGTGTACTGGGATTCCCGCTGCATCGATAACCGTTTTACTGGCCAGTGGTGAGATCAAAGGTGGAGGCGTCTCCTCACCTGAAAGCATAATTCCTATCCCCGCATTTTTAGCCGATGTGCGGCGGCGAGGACTGGACATCCAATTTTCCTGTGAACAAGAACAGCCTAATTAATTCCACAAAAGGAACACATTTGTTTCCTGTCCAGGCCCTTTTCCAGGCCCTTTTCCGGTCACCTACCCCCTCGTCCATTCCCATTGCCGCTACCAATCCTAGAATGCGTTTTGAAAATGGGTAGTCGAGAGTACCCTGCTTCCCATTGGGTAATTTGCATTTCCAGATCGTATTAGTGTTATAAAATCGCCATCTTCCGATTTCAGTTCGCAGAACAAAAATTAATCAGTCAGGTAAGCCGATCCCCAACCCGTATTTTCGCCGTAAGCTAATTCAAAGGCTGTATTTTCAGCCGATACCTAGTACAAATTGAACCGGCTGGGCCAAAGATCCGAATTTTCCTTAAAAAAGCACGTTTTCCACCAGAACCTCTGAGTCTTATACGCTTCTATCGTTACTATTTTAAAATTTTTGATTCCTAGATAGAAGACTGATTGCTCAGAACTAAGCTGTAGCATTCGTCGCGAGTTTATTATACGTGCTTACTCGAACTGAAGAACAATCAAATCAACTTGCGAGCTCTCCCCGTAGGAGATCGGCGGTGAGGTACATGCTTTCCGCTGCTCTAGGAGTGTTTGTGGTCTCGATGGTTCTAGTAAGCTTTGCTTCGACCAAACAGAATCCGTCTACCTGGCGAGATGCACGGATGAACGTTGCAAGAGCCGACACTGATTCTGTCGCAGTGGACACGTTGGGACTCGATAGCTTGATGATAGACTCGCTCCTAACCAACACGCTCCTAACCGACACACTAGGCGTAGTAGTAGACTCACTTTGGCTTCCAGACTCTGCGCTGGTATTTAAATATGTGCCCGCCTTTAAAGGAGACATTAAAACGGCGCGTTTGGCTCCACAAAACAGACTTCCCTTTTCCCCGCCCCTTGGCCGATTCTGGCAATACAAAGTAGTCTTCGATACGACAGCCCTGACGTACACCGCCCATGAACAAGTCGGTCAAGAAGATGTCCGTTTTCCCGTTGAGTTGGACTATGCCGGTTATCGGTCTGCTCGGTTGGATAAAGACCTCAAACAAAATTGGCAGCAGATGATATTGCAGCGTTCTAGAGAACAAGAACGCAAACGACGAGGCGGGCTAGGATTTAATATTGTGGTACCAGGAGGGCGCCAAAGTGCGTTCAGCACGATTTTTGGTACCAGTGACGTGGATCTTCGAGTCAACGGCACCGCAGATATCCAAGCCGGTTTTGACTATCGAAAAAGTGACCAGCAAGTCTCTATAACTGGAAAACCAAGCCAATTGGATCCGGAATTCAAGCAAGATCTTAGCCTTGGAATCACGGGAACCATCGGGGACAAACTGCGCATCAATGTCAATTATGACTCACGCAATCAATTCGATTTCCAGAACCAATTAAAGTTAGAATACACGGGCTACGAAGACGAAATCATCCAAAAAATTGAAGCCGGAAACGTATTTCTACAAACGCCTTCGACGCTAATCAGGGGTGGACAAAGCCTGTTTGGTATTAAGAGTGAATTCAAGTTGGGTGGGATAAAACTAACCACCGTGATGAGCCAGCAAGAAGGTCAAGCAAACAGCCTAAACATTGAAGGCGGATCTGAAGAAACCAAATTTGACCTCCGCCCCACTGATTACGACGAATCTACCCACTTTTTTATTGGATACTACTTCAGAAACCGATTTGAATCGGCCTTGATCGATCCACCCAATATCCGAGTGGCAAACGGTTTTGAGCGTATTACTGAAATCGAAGTCTGGAAGCTCATGCCAACTCGACCAGAAGAAGAAAACGTTCGACAAGCAGTTGCAGTGGTTGACCTAGGAGAAGTCCCCGACATACTATTTCAGGCTGATAGTTACACCTCCCAGGTACTCCCTAATAGCAATATTGACCAATATGATGATTCGCCTGGCGGAGAATTGGACACGAAGCTTCGGGACGGTAACGGCGCTCCAGGGTCGTACCTCGAATCAACTAAAGACTTGTCTTCGTCTGACTTTCAGGTAGGAAAGTTTAAACGCCTAGAAAAAGGACGTGACTACGATATTGATCAGGTCCTTGGTTACTTGACCATGCGGCAGCGCGTCCAGGAAAGTGAAGCCCTTGCTATCGCTTTTAGATATCGGGCTAATGGTAAAACATCCCAAATTGGAGATTTTTCGACCGAAACAGGTGGATCCAACGGGGGGCAGAATGAAGACAAAATCGTTCTGAAACTGATTCGACCAGTTCAACTCCGGCAACCCGCACCTGAAGCCAATTTTAATCCGGCTGCTTGGTATTTTGAAATGCGTAACATTTACCGACTGCCTGGTCGAAGCATTTCTCCGGCTGAATTTGATCTTCAAGTTTACTACGAACCTCCTGGACAAACCGCCTCCAAAACGCTTCCAGCGGTGGGCGGGACACAAACTGTTCTCCAAATTCTTGGTCTTGACAGAGTAAATGAGGACCAAGCACTTAGCCCGGACGACGTGTTTGACTTTTTGGTCAACTATACCATTATCCCGGGAGATGGAACTCTAATATTCCCTTATCTCGAACCTTTTGGGAATAGACTTAAGACTGTTATTGCGGAAGGTGGCGGTTCGCCGGATGCTCAGACTCAGCTAGAGAATGTATATGTCTTCAAGTCGTTGTATCGAGAGAAAAAAGCAAACGCTCGCCGCGATAGCCAACATGACGTGTATCGGATTCGCGGCTCGTACAAAGGTTCAGTACAATCTTCATACGATCTGAATGCCTTTTCGGGGGTAATTCAGGGTTCCGTGCGGGTGTCATCCGGGGGAACCCCTCTCCAAGAAAACACTGACTTTGTAGTTGAGTATTCAGGTACAGGACTCGTCCAAATCACTAATCCTGCCTTTTTATCCTCCGGTCGAGATATCTCAATCGAGTTTGAACAGAACTCATTTTTTAACGTCCAGAAGAAGACGCTGATTGGGATGCGTGCGGACTATTATGTAGATGAACGGTTTTCCTTCGGCGCGACAGTCATGCGCTTGACTCAAAAGTCTGCTATCGACAAATTCCGAATTGGAGAAGAACCCATTGCCAATACCATATGGGGAGTAGACGGCTCGATTAAATTGAAACCTCGCTGGATGACCCGAGCCATAGATTTTGTGCCACTTCTTCAAACCAAGGAAGAAAGCAGCATCACGCTGACGGGGGAATTTGCTCAACTCAGGCCTTCCAACACACAAACGATTGCATTTGACCGCACACGCAGGGAGCTCAAAGATGCGGGCCAAGATTTCAAATCGGACGAACTCAACGGCACATCGTATATAGATGATTTCGAAGGATTCGAAAATACGTTCACTTTGATGCAACCAGGGACCTGGGCGCTGGCTGCCGCTCCCGATTCAGTCGGAGCCATCGATCAATTTGGAGTGGTTGAAGGATCTTTTGCCGATTCCTTGAGAACGAATTGGCGAGGTAATTTCGCGTGGTATAGGATTAACGCAAATATGCTTCGCGAAGTGCCAACCGTGGCGTACAACGTCGAATCTATTAAAATCTTTAGAATAGACGAGGTTTTTCCGAATCGCGATACGCGTGCCGAGATCGACCCGACTCTTGAAACTTTTGATATTTACTTTAATCCGTCGGAACGCGGGCCGTACAACTATACCAGAAATTTGCGCTCGTTCATGGACAACCCCAAACAAGCGTGGGGTGGAATGACGCAGCGCCTTCCGGAAGGATTTACCGACTTCAGCCTCAAAAATGTTGATTTCGTCGAGTTTGTGTTCCAGCCATTTCCGGAACGACCAGGTGAAGATGCAGGTCCAGATGCATCCCTGTTCGTCGATTTAGGTTCTATCTCTGAGGATATTCTCCCTGATGAAAAGCTAAATAATGAAGACGGACTTTCGACCGTCGCGGTTACAGAAGCAGGCATTCTGGAATGGGGACGTACTCCGACCGGGGCCCAAAACAACGTGGTTGATGTTGATGATGGATCAAGGCGAACAGAAGACTTGGGACTCGACGGCTTGGCGAGTGGCAGTTTAGACTATCCTCCATTTGCAACTGAAGAAATCCACTTCCGGGACTTTCTAAACTCTTTAGATCAATCCTCGACCGATCCGCGTTACCGTGCCGAAGTAGCGAAGGCATTTGTGGACCCCTCTGGAGACGACTACCACTACTTTGGAAATGACCAATACTTCGGCTCCGCCGTATATTTTCCCGAAAAAGCTTCATTTCAGCAGCATTTTTCTCGATACTTCGCCGGTCATGAATTAAATGCCTTCGAAACTCAGACCAAACTGGCTACAAACACCTCTGTCAAACGAGGAAATTCTCGTTTTCCTGATTCTGAAGACCGAAATTTAAACTCAACTGTAGATACCGATAACAGTTATTTTCAGTATAAAATTCCGCTATCGAAGAGCCGGTTGGATTCCCTGGCAGCCCCAGATAAAATTGACGACTTTATCGTTGGAGAGATTGCAGATGCCGACGGAAATGGAACCGGTTGGTACCAGGTGCGCATTCCTGTTCAGCAGTATTCCAGAAAAGTTGGTGATATCCAAGATTTTTCACTCATTGAATTTCTTCGGATATGGACGACGGGGCATGAAGTCCCGATCACGATGCGCTTTGCATCATTGGAGTTAGTAGGCTCGCAATGGCAAAAATCAGATCGAATTGCCGAGGAACATGATACCGCCTTTGATTTAGCCTCTGCAGACACCAGATTAACGATTTCCAGTATCAACAACGAAGAGAACGCCGAGACCTATCAGCCCCCTTTGGCTGCGGTTGTAAGTCAATCCCGACTGGCAAGTGGACGTGTTCAAAATGCACGTGAACAATCGCTTGTGATTCGAACAGAAAACCTGCTTCCGGGAAAACAACGCGCCATTTTCAAGACTCAAAACAGTGGCTTGGACCTCTTAAAGTATTCCAACCTTCGCATGTTTGTCCACATGCATGGGCAATTAGCTGACGGGACTAACTTGGCGTCATTGCCACAGGAAGAAGGTAGATCGAAAGCCAAACTTTTCGTTCGCCTCGGATCTAACGAGACTAATGACTATTACGAATATGAGCAACCCCTAACCCCGAGCTTTGAAACGTCCGGATCGCCCGACGTCCTATGGCAAACAAATGTCGACTATGAGGGGGTTTTCAGGGACCTCGGTTCCATGAACATTGAGTTATCCTCTTTGAATCAGCTAAAAGTGGCTCGTGACCGCATCGCTTTCCCGACGGATAGCCTTTTCTATAACACGATTAACGGTGAGTTGGCAACGCCCGATTCACCGGATGCGACAACGTTCGCACCTCCAGGCACACGGCTTGGTATTCGGGGCACCCCTTCGCTGGACAAAGTAAATAGTATCGTAATCGGGGTCCGAAATGCTGCTGACTCAACCAATGTTGGTTTTGATACCATTTTAGAGGACATCTCTGTTTGGATCAATGAACTAAGAGTTTCAGGGTATGATTCGGAAAACGGGTGGGCGGCCCTTTCTAACATCGATATTAAATTCGCCGACTTAGGCCGGGTGAAAGCCAGCTTCCAGAGACAAACGGATGGTTTTGGATCATTATCGTCTAGTCTTGGTGAACGCGAGCAGTTAAACATCAATAACTGGACAGTAACCTCTGAAGTCAACGTGGACAAAGTATTACCAGAGCGCTTTGGCTGGGATATGCCCGTGAACGTCCAAGTTCAATCTAACACGACGACTCCTCGATTTTCCCCAACCCGGGGAGATATCCGCCTCGATGATCTACTTAGCCAAATCGAAGATCGAGAAGATTTAACTTCCGAAGAAAAGTCCATAGCCAAGACAGAAGCCGAAGAAGCTGCCCAAACGTTCACGTTGACAAAATCAGTGTCCGCACGACTGGGAAAGTCGGGATCTCGGAATAAGCTAGTCCGAAATACGGTCGATGGAATATCGTTGGCATATTCCCAGTCTACAATTGACGGCCGCAGCCCATCTCAGGAATTTAATGATTCGTGGAGATGGGCCTCTACCTTGAGCTATCGTTTTCAGTCTCGAAAACCGAAAACGATTCGCCCGCTCTTCTTCTTAGACCCGATTCCTATTTTGAACAAACTGAGTGGGCTGGCTCTGAGTTACGTCCCATCTCTGGTCTCCACTTCTGGCACTTTCTCCAGAAATTTCAGCCAAACACGAGAACGAGCACTGGTTTCTGCAGGCGATACAACACAAACTCCGTTGGACGTCCGTTTCCCTCTCCGTGAAAAACATGCGTTTAGTCACGGTCGGAATTTTCAGATGCAATACAATCCGTTCGGATTTTTAAACCTCACTTTCGACACAACAACGGACCAAAGTTTTAATACTGCAGGAGTTGATACGCTATTTAATGTGGTAACTCCAGATACTACGATATTTGGCACAAGGTTGAATGATGCCATTTTAAATGGTTCTATTTCTGAAGCCCAAGCCCTAAACGCATTTGAGGTTACTCAATTATCCGTAGTGCCCGGGTCTTCCGTGATTAGCGAATTTCTTTCAGGCGGATTTACTCCTCGTACCGAACGACATACTCAAAAATTCGGAGCGACTTTGCGTCCGAAATTAGACCGCATCAAAGCTCTTAGCTGGATCCAAATTCAAGATGTGAGCTACAGTTCGGGCTTTAATTGGGCCAACGGACCGGTAGGCCGTAATTCGGGTGCTTCAATTGGCAATACAATGGACCTCAGAGGCGGCATATCCCTGAAAATGCAGGATATGTGGCGTAAGTTCGGCTTCTACAAATCAATTGAGGACGATCAGCAACGGTATATCAAAGCTAAGGAATCGGCCCGGGTTGCACGAAGTACAGCGAAGGAGCAAGAAAAAAAGATGAAAGAGGCTCGCAAGATCGCGGCAAAATCTGGAGTTGAATTGCCCGAACAGTTGCCTGCTGAAAAGCGTCCCGCAGCAAAAGCTGCCGCCGAAACAGTAAGTCTAGGCATTACGGGCACGCTAAAATCGTTTGCCCGCCAACTGATGCTTGGAATAACTGGGATCAGAGATTTTAATGTTACCTATGCCGGAAGCCAAACGAGTTCCTCTACAAATGTTGGAACGGCCGTCTATAACGAAGATGGAAGTCTTGCAAGAGTTGTTACCCATTACAGCCTTCTAGACGCGTTTGGAGGCCGTGGAGCATCTCTCGCCTATCGGTTTGGGCGAGCTAGGGGATTTGATATTGAAGATCGGTTTATCGATCCGTCCTTACAGGTTGGCGATCTACTCAACAATGGCCACCGTTTTCAGGCAAGAACATCCTTAAATCCGTCGACGGCCCTTGCCGTAACGTTGAATTGGAATCTAGAATTACAGAAAGGTGAAAACTTTACATTCCGACCCATCACGGATGATGCAGGAATGTTTTTTGGCGTGGATACAACGATCACTCAAAACGGAACCAATAAGGCCAGTGTGTGGGCTTTTGGCTCAGACTATTTAAAAATGTTTGAAAGCCAATTGAACATGTATAACAATGACTTTAATGCACTGACAGAAAATGATGACCCCTCTATCGTGCCGGATGCCAATGGAGATGGACGGATTGTGTTGACAAACTCTTCCGTTGTAGATGACTTTAGAAATGCATTTGTAAAAGGTGGTACGACGGTAGATGATCTTGGCCTTGCTCCATTCCCTAAACCCACTTGGAATATCACCTATTCGGGCTTGTCCAAATGGCCTCTTTTACGAATTCTTACGGAGTCGGTGTCGCTTCGTCATTCGTATTCCGGAGACTATGCGGCGGACTACAATACGAATACCTCCTTCTCCGCTGAAGACGGAGAGCGAACCCTTGACCTTGGGGATAAAAAGATCCTATTTACTCCATCGGAGTTTCAAATCAACAACGTTCGAATCAATGAACGATTCCAACCGCTTCTTGGCGTGGACATTACCTGGAAAGGAAAAATTTCTACTTCAGTTACGTGGAGTAAAAGTAATTCGTATTCGCTGAGCACGTCGAATTTTGAAGTGAGTCAAAACAACACGAACGAACTTGGAATAGTAATTAGTTATCAAAAAACTGGGTTGAAACTTCCGTTTTTCAAAAAGGCCCTTAATAATCGAGCTAATTTCACCGTCAACATTACTCGTTCAAATACTATTGATCAGCGTCTTCGGTTGAGAAGAGCCTTGGAAAACGCTCTTTCCGATCCTGAGTTTTTATTAGGAGATGCGCTTAAAGGTGACAACATATCTTTGGTAACCGCTCATACGCGCCTCGTCGTCTCCCCACAAATCGCGTATCAATTCAGTAATCGAGTTCAAGCCAACTTTACGCTGAAATACGAAAAATTTGACTCTGAGGACTCACGACAACCTTCCGCTGTGAATATTAATGGGACGTTTAACATCCGAGTAAGCATCGCGAATTAAAGAATGGATGCACCCCAAACCGTTATTTTTTGCAGAATGGGTAGACTCGACTATCTGGAAGGATGGGCGCTTCAACAGAAAATTCAGCAACGCTTAATTTCCAACAAACGTTCGGATAATCCTGAAATTATTCCGCATGTCTGTCTTTTAGTCGAGCATCCGCCCGTCTTCACGCTGGGCAAAAGCGGAAGCGAAGCCAATTTGATAGCTTCACCAGAAGAATTGGAAGCTGCTGGAGCAAGTTTTGTGCGCATAGACCGCGGCGGAGATATCACCTATCACGGACCAGGTCAAATTGTTGGATATCCCATTTTAGACTTGGGCCATTTTTATACCGACATACACAGATACCTTCGCGATCTGGAAGAAGTAATTATTCGGACTTGCCTAACTTTTGGCATTAAAACAGACCGGTTTGAAGGCAAAACCGGAGTTTGGGTGACGAATCCCGTCGGTTCTGAACGGAAAATATGTGCAATGGGTATCCGTTGCAGCCGTTGGGTAACAATGCACGGCTTCGCATTGAATGTAGCCACAGAAATTGAGCACTTTTCAATGATCGTACCGTGTGGCATTCGGGATCATGGCGTCACTTCTATGGAAATGGAAACGGTAACAAAACTAGATCGGGCTAAAGTGGAATCTGAAATTGCAAAGAACTTTTCAGAAGTATTCCAGGTTGAGATTAAAATGCTAGTTGAGGATGATGCACGCAGGTTTTTGCAAGCGTATCTTAATTCAGAGGCGCCGTTGCCCGATCAACCCGAAAAGAGTCATTAGAGGCCGAGTTTATGCCAGCATTCAACTCCGACCAATTCACTATTCGCCTTATCGCCGAGACGCTCTTTTATGATGAAGAGTACGAAGCACTAGGTAATCTAAGCTTGATCGATCTAGAGGAAAAGTGCGAGCGTTTTGTAGCTTCCTTTGCACCAGAAGATGGTCTGTTCGTGTTGGAAGAAGCGACAGAATGGGAAGAATATGAACCCGGGGAAGCCGATGATATCGGTTATGCTCTGGCCGTTGATAGCCGAGAAGTTGGCACTTTTGAGTCAGCTGAAGGTGTTGCCGCCGAACTCTTAGCACTGGCAAGAGCTCATAACTTGGCCCCAAGTATCACCCTCTTATTCGAGGAAGAGGAGGCGTAACAACTCCCCTCTCCAACTGGGACCCTGTCCTATTGACCTTAGTAGGTGCCAGGCTCTAGTTACGCCACACTTTTTATAGGCCACACTTTGCGCATCGTGACATTACGATTCGATTAGTCCAACATGCAAACCGCGTGCGATTAACAACCAAGAGCCAATAAACAGCGCCCCACCAACCGGAGTAATTGCTCCAAAAAGAGATATGTCGGTGGCAATCAGCGCAAATAGGCTTCCACTAAAAAACACCATTCCCAGAACGAGTGTTATGGAAGCAAGTCGGAAAGATGGCTGCTTGGTTTTCAAAAACAGCAATCCAACAATCATTAAAACCAAAGAGTGCCACTGGAAATACGAGACGGCGGTGTGGTACGTTTCTAGACGCTCTGGACTTAACAGACCTTTGAGTGCATGCGCACCAAAAGCCCCCAAAGCGATGGCAAGACCACTTAAAAGTGCACCAATTACGGCAATCTTTTTTCCAGTTAACATCTAGTTCACACAGGTATATGTAACAAGCTGAATCCAACACGTAACATACACCACATTTCAAGTTGTGGGGGCCGTCCGAGTGGCTTGTTGTGTTTTTGCATTGTTTTTTCGCTTATCAACCTCCAGTATAATTCGTTGGATTTGGCCGATAAAGCCTCTATCTTGATGCCCACTGGCTGGTTTTACTTAATCTGTCGACCCAATTAAAGTATGTCATTTTTATTCAGCGACGCAGACATCGAACGCATCGAAGACGTTCTCGGAGTTAAGGCCAAGAAGGATCAAACCCTTGCCCGATTCGAATTGTCCGACAAAAAAAGCGGACGTCGTATCACCTTAGAAATACACAGAATTGTCCAAACTGCGGGATTAGCTAGTAGCGAGTCGACGACCTTGGTCTCGGTGTATGCGACCAGCTCTTTCCTCCAACTTCAAGGATGTACTGGTTTTTGGGGAAGTAAAGAATTAGGAGAAGTTATTTTTGTTGCTCGCAGTGGTGAAACCGCAAACGGATTGGTTGTAGAACGCGAAGCTGGTTGTTCTATTTACGCAAATGTAGATACCAAACTTTTATCGACCGACTTTACACAATTGGCTCCTGAACTGATAATGAGCAGCTTAGCGCTTTCTGTGGCGGAAGATTTATTTGGCGATTTAGGCTAGCCGTGGCAGAGTTTTCACTTTCAATCTCTATTGAAGACACCTCCGATTGCCCCTCAAAGGAGCGTGTGCGTGCCCTTACGAACGCCGTGTTTGATGACGTTGGAATTACATGGTCTTCAATTGGCGTCGTGCTAACAGATCACCAAACGGTTTTAGAGCTCAATAAATCTTGGCTGCAACACGACTATATCACGGATGTGTTGTCCTTTCTTTTGGAAGACAACCCCAAGGCGCTCGAAGGCGAGGTATATGTCGACATCGAAACTGCGCGAGAGCGCCACGTTGAATTTTCCACCTCGCCAGCATTAGAAATAGAACGTTACATCGTTCATGGCTTACTTCATTTAGCCGGCTATGATGACTCCACGGACGAAGAGCGCGACGTCATGCGTGTTTTGGAAAATCAATACCTTCAACGTTAGGGCGCACAAAAGACGTCTCTGAACTAAGGCATTCTTTTTAAGAACGCCGATCACGCCAGTTTTCGAAGTGATTTAACAACCGCTGAAGCGTGATGTGGGGTCTGAATAATATAAAAATGAAGGTTAGAGAATCCACGACTGAGCAGTTCATCACATTGGCGAATGGCCCATTTTACTCCGATCTCCGGCACTTCATGATCTTTTGCTTCAGCGACTTCAGAGGCCAAGTCCTCTGGAATCTGAATATGGAATCGAGCGGGAAGGGACTGCAGTTGTTTTTTGCTGGTAAGTACTTTGAGGCCCGGAATGATGGGAGCTGTGATTCCCGCCTTTCGGCAGGCGGCTTCAAATTCGAAAAAGGATGTGTTGTCAAAGAACATCTGGCTCGTTACGTATTCCGCCCCTGCTTCAATTTTATTCTTCAGGTTCATGACATCCCACTTAATATTGGGAGCTTCAAAGTGTTTTTCTGGATACCCTGCAACGCCTACACAAAAGTTGGTAGGAGCTGCATCGATTAACTCTTCTAAGAAATGTCCAGAATTCATCGCACTAATTTGGCGAACCAAGTCAATCGCATATTCATTTCGTGTACGATCTCCGTGAACCGGCTTTTGGAAGCCACTGTCGTCCCCACGGAGCGCCATTACATTTTGGATACCGAGATAATTCAATTCGATTAGTGCATCTTCACTTTCTTCTCTCGTGAATCCTTTGCATAAAAGATGAGGAACCGTTTCAATCCCAAACCGGCCTTTTATAGCTGCACACAAACCAAGTGTCCCCGGACGTTTTCTTTTGATGTGCCGCCGCCAACTTCCATCTTGTTGTTCTTCGTAGTAGATTTGAGCGGAATGAGACGTCACATCGATAAATGGTGGCTCAAATTCCATGAGATGCTCAATGATCTCTAATATTTCAGAAACGGAACCGCCTCGTTTAGGAGGAACGATTTCGTACGATACATTGGGAGTACCGTCGTTTCTTAATAATTCGACAACTTTCATTCCGACTGGCTTATTCGTTTCTTAGGCTTTCTTCGCACAATAATGTTTTTGCGCAAAGACAAGGTACGGCGATCATGTTTTTGAGACCCACTTTCCTTGCTCATTTTGTTTTAGACAGCTATTAAATTTTTCCGGGAGTACCTGTTTTATGATTGGTATCGTTTTTTCAACTGAAGAGGAGGCTCAACCGTTCCTGGCTAAATACGAACGTGGGCGTTTTGACGGCCTCGGTGAAAGTGAAAGTTTTCACGATGACAAGATATTAGTCTCCATTTTGGGTGTTGGGAAGATTAAAGGAACGCTGAGAACGGAGCGTCTTTTACGATCTCATAAAGTTTCGACGCTCATTCACGTTGGAACGTGTACGGCTTTAAACGATAAACTTAGTATAGGATCGGTCGTTTCGGTGGCTCAAGTCTTTGAGGGCGATCGGATTGAATTATCTGCTCCCACGTATCCTCGCATGCCTCTGTCTGTCACGTTCGGCAAGCTGGAGCAGGTTGCCCTAGTTACTCAGGACCATACCGTCCACGGGGCCACAGAGCTGTCCTATTGGCAGCGCATTGCTGATGTAAGCGATATGACCGGTTATGCAGCGGCCTATGTCTCGGCTACTCACGGAGTCGGATGCCAGATTTTAAAAGTGGTATCGGGTCACATGGGAATTGACGATCCGAATTTCAGAAAGACGCTTTCAGCATCTCATCAGAAACTTGCAGATTTTCTGTACGCTAATCTGGATGCTCTTCAACCAGCATAACCCCTGCCGTAAGTAGAAGATGACACGCAACGACGGGTTGCCAACTAGCGCCGCTTGCTTAACGTTTTTCTTAGTTGTGCCTTTTTAATAGATCGTCAAGCCATACTTCGGGCATTCCTGTGGAATTGCCCTCGTGGTATACATAGTCGTATTCTTGATCGCCAACCAACACACGGTCTCTTTCTAGATTTCGAATGTCCCGAAATTGGACAACTGTGCGTTTTCCAGCCTTCATTTGTACCCTTCTCACTAGGTTTGCGTCCTTATACGCAGCCAGAGAACTGTCTGGACGAATAAATTGCAAAGCATAAACGAGTGCCCAAATGAGAACGAAGCCTCCTATGGATGCTCCAACAACAATAAAAAACATCTGAAGCATATCCGCTTTCCTGAGCAGTGGCGTAAGGTTATGAAATGTAGACGCTTTGTAGGGCAAAAGGGTTACTGAAAACGCCCCCCTTATTAGATTTATTATCACAAACAGTTTAGCCTGGGCCAGCTTGTCCTCGCATCGGCTACCTATGCGCGTTCTTTCGTTTATTTCTCGCCCGCCGCAGTAAGCCCCAAATGTTAGACAAAGGACCATAAAGAGGAAGGAGGGGCCGGCAAAGCCGGCCCCTCCTTCCTCAAACAAAACGTAATCGAACACACCCTACCATTCGCGACGTAACTCAAGCACGAGAAAGGTCCATTATTGGGGTATTTGGTTAAACTCAAGAGCAGCGGCATCTGGTTCACGACTCTTAAGAGCTTCCTCTTCCAAGGTCTGATCTTGAATGGTCCCCTCAGTCGTATTAGATAGATCCCCTCGGAACAACGTATCCAGAAGCGTAAATGAAATAAATACAGCTACGAACAATAGGCCAATTCCAAAAATTACGGCATTAACCTTGTTATCCCACTTGAGAGCCATAAATATCACGACAACAAGCGAGGCCTTCGTAACAGCAATTGCCATTGCGAGGGGAACGTTCAATCCTCCAAGGTCCAATTGGGCCGTTAGCACGGTGGCAACGGTCAAAAAAACCAACCCTCCAAATACAATGGAGAGCATTTTAATCGAGGAAATATGATGTTCAGCGTGTGACATCTTTATATCAGTTTTAATCGCGTGAGTCAGTAAAAGTCTGTTACAGTAAGCCGTTTTGAATAAAATTCAGGTTCGGCTTCCTAGTTATCAAGTCAAACTAGTGGTCGAGTCATATTAGTGATCGAGTCTTAGACTAAATCAAATACAAAAGCGGAAACAGGAAAATCCAAATGATATCCACCAAGTGCCAATACAACCCGCAATTTTCGACCGGGGTGTAATACGCACTAGAAAATTCTCCTTTGAGAGCTCGGATGGTTATCCAGGTAAATAATCCCATCCCGACAAGAACGTGAAAACCGTGGATACCAGTCATCACGAAATAAATAGAGAAAAACTGGCGTGCGTAAGGAATATTGTAAAGTGCATAATCTACCCCGTGAGAAACCCCATGAGGATCAAAAGCGGCACCCGGAAAAACACCGTGTTCAAATTTGGCGGTGTACTCGAAATATTTAACTACTAGAAAGGTCAGGGCAAACAGAAATGTTAGAATCAGATTGATGACCAATCCCTTCTTATTGTCTTTCTGAGCGTAGTGGATACCCAAGGCCACGGTAAACGACGATGCCAGCAACACAATAGTATTTAATCCCCCCATGAATGGATCTAGAAGCTCGGCCGAATGGGCAAACACTTCTGGATGCCACGTTCTGTAAACGATATAAGCGACGAACATCCCGCTAAAAAGCAAGATCTCCGTAACCAAGAACAGCCACATACCCATTTTTGCGGCATCGAACTGCTGTTCCGATGACACAAAATGATGCTGCAAGTGTGCAGGGTGATCCGAGTGCGCGTTTGCCATAGTCAAATGGTGTATTCAGGCCCTAAAAGGCCCTAATTTCTAAATTAATGGGTTGAAGTAACAACTTCAGATACTTCCTCTCCTGTCGCAAACAATTCCTTCGCCAAATGGAAGTCGTACGCTCCTCTCGTCACGATCGGAGTTTCAAGGAAGTTATGTGGATGCGGAGGCGTGGTAGTGTGCGTCCATTCAAGCGTAAGCGCTCCCCAAGGATTGAGACCTGCTTTTTTGCCGTTGATTAGCGAAGCAAGTAAATACCCCAAAATCAAAAACAAACCAGCAGCCAAGACCCATGATCCATACGTAGAGAGCAAATGATAACCCTGAAATTCAGGTAGGTAGTCGTAGTAGCGCCGTGGCATACCCTGAGCGCCCATGATGAACTGCGGGAAAAACGTCAGGTTAAACCCAAAGAACACCAAACCAGCTGCGATCTTGCCGAGCTTTTCATTGAACATTTTACCCGTAATTTTCGGCCACCAATAATGGAGCCCACCAAGAGCGGCTATCACATTACCTCCCATCATCACATAATGGAAGTGAGCAACGACGAAATACGTGTCATGCAAGTGAATGTCGATGGCGAGTACACCGAGCATAATTCCCGTAAATCCTCCAATCGAGAACGTAAAGAGGAAGGCGATGGCGTACAACATTGGCGTCTTGAGTTGGACGCTACCCCTGTACATCGTGGACACCCAGTTAATCACTTTCACACCAGTTGGGATTCCAATCAGATAAGTGATTAAGGAGAACACCACTGAAGACGTCGCAGATTGCCCAGACACGAACATATGATGTCCCCAAACCAGGAATCCCAAGAAGGCGATGGCAACAGACGACAACGCAACAAATTTATATCCAGAGACCTGGTGCCGAGAAAACGTCCCCATGAGGTCTGAGATTATGCCAAACGCTGGCAAAATCATGATATAAACAGCCGGATGGGAATAAAACCAGAAAAAGTGTTGAAACAAGACAGGGTCACCGCCCAGAGCTGGATCAAATATACCAATGTGCATAAACTTCTCGAGGAAGAGTAGGAGCATGGTAATTCCGATTACCGGCGTGGCCAGCACCTGCACAATTGCAGTAGCATAAATGGACCAGATAAAGAGAGGCAATCTATTCCAAGTGAGCCCCGGAGCGCGCATTTTGTGGACGGTCACAATGAAGTTCAAACCGGTTAAGATGGATGAGAATCCCATCACAAAGACACCGGTTGTGACAAACAAAATTCCATCCCCAACACTCGTTGAATACGGAGTGTAAAATGTCCATCCACCATCTATACGACCAACCAATAAAGCAGCCATCGCGATAACCGCACCCAGTACATAAATATAGAAGCTCGCCAAATTCAGTCTTGGGAACGCTACGTCCTTCGCCCCAATTTGTAGGGGAAGTACAAAATTACCCATTACAGCAGGTACAGCGGGGATGATGAACGTAAAGATCATCAGCACGGCATGAAGCGTAAAAGACTGATTGTAGGCATCAGCGCTCATGATAGTCTCGCCGGGAGCCATCAATTCGATACGGACAAGTATCGCTAAGATGCCACCCGCAAGGAATGCCAAGGAGACGGCTATCAAATACATGATGCCGATTCGCTTATGATCAAGCGTCAGTAACCAAGACTTGATAGACTTGTCGTGGTTTAGATAGTTGATCGTTCCGGAAGCAGATTCACTCATTTCGATTGAGGGTTAACTCGATATCTGTTATAGACTATTTAAGGGACTTGATGTAGGCCACAAGTCCGTCAAGTTGTTTAGGTGTCATGCCGGAATACCCTGCCGGCATGATAGGCTGAAATCCTTCCGCGACTTTAATCGCTGGATTCAGGATGGACTCCAGAATAAAATCTTCGTCCACCAGAACTGACGTCCCGTCTGTCAATTTTTGCTGGGTCCCAAATATGCCATTTAGAGCCGGGCCAATTTTGGTGGTGCCGTCTACCGCATGACAGAGCGCGCACTGCGCAAACAATTGAGCACCTAGCTCAACAGGTGGAAGGTCTTGGCTTTGTTCGGTAATCCATGAAGCAAATTCTTCCTCAGAAACCACAACCACTTTGGCCAACATAGCAGAATGAGCCGTACCACAATATTCTGTGCAGTAAATCTGAAATTCCCCCGTTTGAGTAGCCTCAAACCACACCGAAGAATACCTGTTTGGCACTAGATCTTGCTTGACCCGAAAAGCGGGAACAAAGAAACTATGCAGCACATCTGAACTACTCATTACAAGCTTCACCGGCCGACCAACGGGGACATACATCTCCGTAAAGGTAGTCACCCCTTCAGCATATTCGAATTCCCAAGCCCACTGCTTACCGCGAACGGTAATTTCGTACGCATCTGGAGGTGCCGTATTCATTCTGAGATATACATCAAATCCCCAAATGAAAACAAACAAAACCAGCAACGTCGGCACAACGATCCAAGCAGATTCCAATAGCTTGCTCTCGTGAACCGGATCGGGTACACTTGTTTCGTCCCTTCGTTTGTAACGGAACATGAAGTACAACTTTGCTGCTACTACAGCAACAAATAAAACCGTACTAGTCCAAAAAACGAACCAGAACAGGGCATCGACTTCGCCGGCGAACGTCGACATGGCATCTGGTAACCAGAAAACTCCTTTATCGCCCATGTTAGATTATGTGTATTAGTCTTGAGTTCAGAACTGTTGATTAAGAATTTAAAATCGATTTATCCAACTTTTGACGTTCCCGTCTCCAGAAGATAAACAGTCCAAATCCAATCATTAATAGAGTAAACAGACCGCCGATTTTCATCAAATTGGTGGCATGCAGTACATATGAATTAGAATTCGGGTCGTATCGATAGCAATAAAGTAGAACCTGATCTAATGGCGATCCTACTTTTCCTTCCGATGCTTCCATAATTGCCCGTCGCACATCCGCACTAGGGTAATTAATTCCATTTAAATATCGTGTTATAAGCCCGTCCCCGCTAACAAAAACCAACGCCGAAGGGTGAGCGAACTCCTGAGTGGATTCAACCCATTTAAACTTGAATCCTACCGACTCGGTTAGAGCCAGTATGTTTTCCTCGGTTCCAGTGAGGAAATGCCAGCCACTTCGCGCTTCTGGTTTGCCAAGCTTCAGGAGAATTCTCTCCTTCGTTTGGGCCGCCATTTCAGGCGTTTCGATAGCCGAAAAGCTAATCGTCAACACCCTAAATTCTTGTCCCGGCACCCATGGAATGAGTTTGAGGGTCTCTGTAATCGATTCTAGCACCACACTGCACAACATAGGACAGTTGTGGTACACAAAATTGATGATTACAGGCGTTTTCCCGTCAAAAAACTCCGCCAAATGCACACTTTGACCACTTTCGTCTAAAAAAATAGTCTCTAAAGGGATCGATTTACCGAGCATCTCTTCAAGACCGACCCCCCCTAAGGAAGTTGGCAAAGACCCTGTTTGTGCATTCGCTTGGCTCGCCGAAGCTAAAACCAAAACAATTACGAGCTTACAATATGTTGAGAAAGAACAAATAGAAATAGTGGTGTCGCCAATTTTACTTTGAAGCATCTAGGGCTTCTAATTCCATGGCGCGCTCAATGGGAATCGTATAACGGCCGGCATCCGCCTTTCCATATCTGGTCAGCTTTGCCGCCCCCATGATAGCCGTTTCATGCATTGTCGGATAACCAGTGGTCTGGGTAGATTCTACCTTCGCTACTTGAAATTTGTGACCCGCATAGACCATTCCAATAAGTACCAAAATCACAACAACAGCAGCTGAGACAGCCATACTCCCAAAAATAGTTGGGATGCTGAGTCCTTCAGGTTCTACTCCCATCGAATTTGAATCGTGTGATGACATAATAAAGTAGTTTCTAATTATTGAAGCATCGCGTCGAAACGCAAAACCAAAATTGGTTGATTAGGTCTACGAATTGGTAAAAGACAATGACTTGTGCAAACGAGGATCTCGCTGCGGAACCAGAGCATGTCGACTCAAGCGATACATAAATGCCGCAGAGAAGACCCCAAATAATCCAAACCAAGCCGAAATGTCATACAGACTCAAAGCGGCATGATCTGCTTCCATCACTGGTTTAATGAGCCAAAACATGTCAAACCACTGCATTCCGAGCATCCAGATGGCCATAAAGCCCAAAAACGGTAGCCAGCGCTTACCCCATCTACCAATCAGCATGATAAATGGAAACACGAAATGGCCCAGGAGTAGGATGGCTGAATACGTTCCCCAACCGTGCTCCAGTCTATGACGAAAGAAAATGGTCTCTTCTGGAAGGTTACCGTACCAAATAAGCATGTACTGGCTGAAAGCGATATATGCCCAAAACACCGTAAAAGCGAACAAAAACTTACCCAAGTCCTGAAAGTGATCCACTTTGATCTCTTTCTTTAACATCCCGTTGTTTCGTAAAACCAACGACACCAAAATCATAACTGCCATGATGGACATAAACGCCCCACCAAAGAAGTAGACACCAAAAATGGTCGAAAACCAATGTGGATCAAGCGACATCAGTATGTCAAAGGCTGCAAAAGATGTCACAACGGCTCCAATACCCAGTCCAATAGCCGAATACTTGCGCTGCAGCTTTGGAATCGATGGATCAGGGTCGTTGTCCTGGCGCACGCTCAAAGTGTAGAGCTTGAAGGAAATAAAGGTCCAAAAAATAAAATAAAAGGCTACTCGAGCAAGGAAGAACGGCGTGTTCAAATAGCCTTCTTTGTCGGCTAATATGGGATCGTAATGTTCACTCGTAGGATCAAATAGATCGTGATGCGTCCAGTGATACAAATCGTGCATTCCCAAAAGAATGGGAATCCCTAAAACTGCCAGTAAAGGAAACGACCAAGTCAACGTTTCAGGAATGCGACGGACAACAACGCTCCAACGAGCCTTTGTCAGATGTTGAATTATGACAAAGAAATATGCTCCAACGGTCAGAGAAAGGCAAAACGCCCACCCAATTAAGTAAGAGAAATAGAATTGAGCCGGATTTGTAGCCCAACCGACGGCGCTCACTACGAGACCGGCAATCCCGATAGCTAACGGTAACATCCAAGCCATTTGAGACCAGGAATACCGATAGGCCGGATCCGCCTGGCTAGCCGTGGATCTCATCGGATCTATTAGCCAGAATAATGGATTATTTCTTTTAACTGTCTCAGACATACAGCGTCGCTTTTTTTCCCGCCTTCAAAAGACGGATGTCGAATCAATTTTTATCGTTCATTTTCCGGCACGTCATTGACGTCAGCAAACTGACTTCTCTGAAGTGCTCGCACATAAGCCACGATCGCCCAGCGATCGTGAACTGGAACCTGAGATCCATACCCATACATAGTTCTTACGCCGTTAGTTAAAGCGTCGTATAAATAGCCGTCTGGTTGAGATCTCAACATATCGGAATGATACGTGGGGGCTGGTACGAAGCCATAACCACCCGTCATTATGATTCCTTTACCATCTCCAGCAAGTCCGTGACAAACACTGCAATAAATCTTGTAGCGATCACGTCCTCGTTCCAATAGGTCCAAGGTAACAGGAACCGGAATGCTTGACCAAGCTCCAGATTCGGTTTTACCCGTCCACAGAGCTACGTCATCTTTTAGAAAGCCTCTTGCAACGGTGCCATTAACAGGCCTCCGCATAGCTCGACCGTCCGCAAAAAATGGATTCGCTTCCTGCGCCTCGAAGCGCTCTTGTTGGTCCATATTTGGATTGATATGGATCGGCGTTTTTTCGGATATCGTACCTTGGCAGCCCGCAAAAACAACGGTTACTACAAGCAACGTCAAAAATCCAATATGCTGAATAATTCGATTCATCGGTGTTGATGGCTCATCGGAAGTAGAGGGTTCCATATAAATTATTAGTCCTCCTCTCCGGTATCACGAATGGTTTCAATGTTCTTTCCGCCTAAGTCTTTCAACAGCTTCCCGGTCGTTTCAAGATTGAACTGCTTGTCACTGGCGGCCACATGCAAAAAGAATGCGTCGTCTGTAACTCGCAAAAAGTTGGACGAATAAAACAATGGGTTGTATGGCCGAGGCAGCCCGTTCATCGCAAACATACCTGCAACTGTAGCCAACGACGCAATCAATACAGTCAACTCAAACATGACCGGTATGGAAGGCTCAATAGCAAAAAATGGCTTGCCGCTAATATTAATAGGGTAACTGACTTCACCCATCCACCACTGCATCCATGTTGCAAGGGTAAGACCGACTATCCCGCCTCCAAGTGTAATCCATCCAACGATGGAGTTTCCGAGACCCATGGCTTTATCCATCCCATGAATTGGAAACGGACTGTGTGTATCGAAGTGCCGATATCCAGCTTCTCGAACAGACTGTGCCGCATGAAGTAATTCACCCGGATGGGCAAACTCAGCCATAACACCGTACACGGCGTCTTCCTGGGCTTCGTAGATGCCCATGGTAGCTTTTACTTCGCTTGCAATTTGATTCAGCATAATTGCGCTTGCATACAACGCCTGATTTCAGGCAATTAACGATTAGTGAGCTGTTTTTTTCTCTGATGTTGCCACATCTAGCGTATGGTCCGCGCCATGCCCATCTCCTTCGTGATCGTAGAAGTGTGGATCGGCCTGCGGCAAAACGCCTTTTACTTCTGAAACGGCTACCATTGGTAAAAACCGCAAGAACAGAAGGAATAATGTGAAGAATAGTCCGAACGTACCGACAAAAGTCAAAACGTCCACAAAAGTGGGGGTGTAATAATCCCAAGCACTGGGTAGGTAATCACGGTGAAGCGAAATCACTGTGATGACAAAGCGCTCAAACCACATCCCAACGTTTACAAAAATGGAAATCGTAAACATGAATGGGATACTTCGCCGCAATTTTTTAAACCAAAAGAACTGCGGGAAGAACAGGTTGCAAGTCATCATGGTCCAATAAGCCCATGCATACGGCCCAAACATGCGGTTGATAAACGCATATTGTTCGTACTGGACGCCTGAGTACCAAGCAATAAAAAATTCGATGATATACGCAAAGCCCACCATGGATCCGGTCAACAAAATCACGATGTTCATCTTTTCCAAGTGATCGAGCGTGATGATATTTTCAACCTTGTAGACCTTGCGGGCCACAACCATCAGCGTCACTACCATCGCAAAACCAGAGAAAATTGCTCCAGCGACGAAGTATGGAGGGAAAATCGTAGTGTGCCAACCCGGTACCACTGACACGGCAAAATCAAAAGACACGACCGAGTGAACAGAAAGAACTAGGGGCGTACAGAGGGCAGCTAGCAACAAATAAGCTTTTTCGTAATTGCGCCAGTGACGATTTGCACCCGTCCATCCCATTGCCAATACGCCAAATATTTTGCGCCTAAAGCCGGTCGCGCGGTCACGAAGGGTCGCGAGATCAGGTACCAATCCAACATACCAGAATGCCGCGGAAACAGTGAAATAAGTCGAAACAGCAAAGACGTCCCACAAAAGTGGACTCTTAAACTGAGGCCACATTCCCATCTGGTTTGGAATGGGAAGCATCCAATAAGCGGCCCAAACACGTCCAACGTGGATTCCCGGAAAAACCAAAGCACAAATGACCGCAAAAAGTGTCATGGCTTCGGCAGATCGGTTAATGGCCGTTCTCCATTGTTGCCTAAAGAGGAATAAAATCGCCGAAATAAGCGTCCCAGCATGGCCAATACCAACCCAAAACACGAAGTTAACGATTGCAAAACCCCATCCAACTGGGTTATTCAGCCCCCAAACACCCGTCCCGTTCCAGAACAGGTAGGCGATCATGACGATCATCAGCATCAGCCCAGAAAGGGCCAATCCAAATGCGCCGTACCACGCTAAAGGGGTTTTCTTCTCGGTGTGAGAAGAAACAATCTCAGTTATGTCGTGAAACGTGAGATTCCCTTTTACAAGCGGTGCTTCGTCGTGGAAGTCTGCTAAATGTGCGAGAGTCTTATCCATGCTAGCCGAACTCACGGGAGCCGATGTGTCGTAAAGTGATTGATAATGATCGATTAGGCGAGATTAGGGTTTGGATTCCTAATTCTTCCCAAATAACTGACCCTAGGTTTTACGTTAAGTTCAGCCAACAACTCGTATCTCCTATCAGAAGTACGTTTTTGAGAAACGGCACTGTTAGGATCTGCGACGTTTCCGAATGTGATGGCATGAGAAGGACAAACCTGCTGACAGGCCGTCACTACTTCTCCATCTTCGATCGGCCGGCTTTCAAGATTGGCCGTTTTATTCACCTGGCGAACTCTCTGAATACAGAAAGAACATTTTTCCATGACTCCACGAGAGCGAACGGTCACATTTGGATTGTGGGCCATTTGCACCGTTTCTGGAAGAGTCCTTGTCCAGTTGTAAAAGTTAAATCGACGAACTTTGTAAGGGCAGTTATTTGCACAATACCTCGTTCCAATGCATCGATTGTAAATCATTTGATTGGTTCCGTCCGGAGAATGAACCGTTGCAGCAACCGGGCAAACCTGCTCACAAGGAGCGTTTTCACAGTGTTGACAAGGCAGCGGCTGCATCACCATCTGCGGACTGTCAAATGAAGCTCCATCGCCGCTCACAAAGTAGCGGTCTGTACGAATCCAGTGCAATTCACGCCCGCGACTGACTTCATCTTTCCCAACTACTTGAATATTGTTTTCTGATTGGCAAGCCACAACACAAGCACTACAACCAGTACACGTATTCAAATCTATAACCATTCCCCACTGGTAATCATGGTAATTCGAATTGGTGATCTCAGCTGTTTTGGTAGGATGGCTTTCTTGCCAAAGAGTTGGGTAGTCCGACCAGTCCTCGCGAATAGGTTTTGGTTCGCCACCCTTCACAAAATTGGGGTTTGCACGGTATTCCGCTACCGTTGCCTGACGAAAAAGGCCACGTTTTTGGACGATTTTTCCTTCTTCTTCTATTGCGCCGTGGTCCTGCGTCGAAGCAACCATGTACCCTGCACCAGACTTGGTTACAGCGGCTGTCGCAATAGGACCTGCAATCGATCTGACATTGCTTCCAACGCCTGTTGAAACAGCGCCATTTCCATAGACATCCGTATGTTCGTCACGGTCAAAAAAGTTAGTGGAGCGAATAGCTCGATCACTCAGGATATTTCGGCCATAACCAGCGGTAACCTGAATTGAATCTTCAGCCAAACCAGGTTGAATCAAGACAGGAAGGTCTACACTTCCTCCTCCAACTTCGATTTTCACCCTGTCCGTAATGTACTTCCCCCCTTCCAACTTATACTGCACGCCCAAATTATCGGCCGTTTTAGGGCTCATTTGGGCAATGTTGTCCCATACAACCTTTGTTGTCGGATCGGGTAATTCTTGAAGCCAAACAATATTGGCAAAACGGCCATCGAAAACTTTGGTATCCAAACGGGTAACCACTTCGATGCCGCTATGGGCTGAAACGGAAACGTCGGCCATGGCACTCTGAACGCCAGCCTTAGAAACAGACACGGAAACGGCAGAAAACCCTGGTCCGGCATTAAATCCGTCATGAACCACTTTCCGCCACGCTTTTTCAAAGTCGCCAGATAACTGATTCCGCCACGTATCGCGAACCAAATCGTATCCAAACTGCTCTGCTCCCGATCCCAAAAGTGCGACAATTTCTAGGTTTGAATGAGCAAAATCGTACAAAGGAGCAATTAATGGCTGCACTATTGCGTGCACACCGCCACGACTACGCCCATCTCCCCACTCCTCCAAGAAATGTGTTTGAGGAAGGCTCCAAGTGGCCAATTGCGCCGTTTCATCTTGGTGTAGGCTTAGATGAATACGTTCTGCAACCTTTGAGTATAAATCTGCAAATCCAGGAAAGTCGTAAACCGGATTTACACCCAAAGTGAGAATCAAGTCAACATTTCCTGATGCGATATCAGCATTGACGGCGGCCATTTCGGCATCAAAATCAACTGCATTGTCCCCAGCGTCCAAATAGTGAACAGTGGTTCCGACGGCGCCAATTGCGGAATTAATTGAAGCTGCAAGTGCATGGACTCCAGCAGGTTGATTGTCGCCTACTACTACTAAACCGGTCGACCCAGCGCGGGTCAGGTCCGAAGCTATTTCGCCAATCCAAGAGTGGTTTGCATGAACCCCAGCGTCTCCTTCATACGCTTTCACCGCCTTAGCAAGAGCAGCGGCAAACGAAGCAATTTCTGACGATTTTAAGCGAAGGCGATTGTCCGCCATCCCACCAGTAATCGAATAACCGCTTTCTATCACATACAAACGACTGACTTCCTGGCTCCCTTCGACATTCCGGCTAGCGGAAAACCCAGTGGCATTGGAAACGCTGTCTGTGTCTACAGATCCCAAAAAATCCGAATCGAGGCTAACAATAACTTTCGCATCGGAAAAAGAATGAGAGGCCCTTGCGGACGTACCAAAAGCAGCGTTGATTCCACGCGTTGCCGCGTTTCCTGCTGCCCCTTCATAGGTAACCCATCGAACGGAGGAGAATCGCTCTTCAAAACGACGACGAGCAGCAGCAAATGTCAATGAAGACGAAGCTTCAGCCAAGACAACAATTTTTGAACTAGCAGACAACTGAGATACAAAAGACTTAAATGATCCCCAATCTGAGTCTACAGTTGAGTGCGAGATCTTGACCTTGCGGTCTGGGTCGTACATACTCAGGATAGAGGCCTGTTCGAAAAATGAACATGCACCTGAGCTTTCTGGGTGTTCAGCATTTCCCTCAATTTTACGAGGGCGACCATCAAAACTTTCAACAACAACTGGCCGAAGCGCTCCCCTGAATGGCATTGATGTCGCGTAATAAACGGGAACACCTTCCACCCGGTCTTCCGGCATGTGGGAAAACGGAACGATCGTTTCAATAGGCTTGCGACAAGCTGTTAAACCTGCCATTGCCATAGAGGCGCCCATCAATTGAATAAATTGACGGCGAGTTGCCCCTTCAGGCGCGTTCGAGGCGCCCGGAATAAACTCCTCACCTGAAACCCGTTGGAATTCCGCCGAATTCTCAAATTGGCTTACACTGCGCCAGTAGCGTGAGCGAGGAGTTTCCTCGTTGGCAGCAAAAGAATCAATGACTGGAAGCTCGATCATAATCTATTTGGTATCGAAACGTGTTAAACCTTAACTGGTGTTCTTAACGATCGACTAGTAGTGGCAAGCTGAACAGTTAGTGGGTGGCTGAATATCTTCTGAAATAATGCGAGCCAAATTAGTTGTGAGGAAGTCCTCGGGATAGGCATATCCCATCGTTGTTACCTCACTGTTAGGTCGTAAATACTGTTCCGGATTGCGATGACATTGCAGGCACCAACCCATAGCCAAGGGCTCTACCTGCGAAACCACTTCCATTTTATCAATTCTACCATGACAGGATTCACAACCTACACCGTTGTTGGTATGAATTTCATGGCTGAAATTGGCATAATCTGGAAGTTTGTGGACCTTAATCCACTCAATGGATTCGTCCATGGCCCAGCTTTCCCGAACCGGAAGCAATTTTAATGACTCCGTTCTGATCTGACTATGACAATTCATACAGGTTTGCGTGGCCGGAACGTTCGAGTGACTCGCGTTCTTGACATTGGTATGACAATACTGACAATCCAAGCCAAGCTGGCCAACGTGGAGACGATGACTATACTCTACTGGCTGAACTGGAGCGTATCCAACGTCCGTGTACTCTGGGGAAAAGAAGTACCAAACAAACAAGATTGCGAAAACGCCACCGCCAAGGGTAAGCAAAAGAGATAGGGTGGGAAGAGAGTTAATCTTCCTTGAAAAAATTTGCGGCATCCAGTACGTGGAGTTGAGACGATTCGTGAAATCACCGAACGGAACGGAACAGCCGAAAAATTAACCATTTCGCAAACGCAATGATAGAAGGGAACCCTTGAATTTCAGACTAAAACCGAAAAAATTTTCGAGACTTAACTTGTTTATTTATAACAATTTATAACTATTTCCGCTCGATGAACACTTTGTAAAGCACGTTCAACAGGCAATTTTATTTCGGATGACTCAGATGGTAAAACCGCCTAGTCAACAAAATCGAAGCCGCAGCTAGTCCAACAACCAGTCCCCACCACAACCCCTTTTCACCATAGTCAAATCGAAAAGCCAAGAGGTAACCCGAAACGAGACCAACTCCCCAATACGAAAAAACACTGATCACCATTGGAGCTCTGGTGTCTTTCATTCCCCTAAGCGCGCCCATGACGGAAGCTTGCACTCCATCAAAAACTTGAAAAACCGCGGCTATAGAAAGCAACCCCACTGCCATTTCGATGACTTCAGCATTTCCGGGTGAGTCTAAATCTAAGTAGAGCGACACGATAGCCCGAGGAACTAACCAAAAGAGGAGGGCAGCCGAAAACATGAATATTGTTGAAAACCCAATGCCCGTAAATCCAGCTATAGCCGCTCTATTGTGATCTTGCTGCCCAATTGCTTGACCAACACGAATCGAAGTCGCCATACCAATTCCCACAGGGACCATAAAAGTGAATGATGCACATTGGATGGCCACTTGGTGGGCTGCCAGTTGAGTCGTCCCTATCCAGCCCATCATAAATACCGTGAGCATAAATAAGCCCATTTCAACTCCCATTGAGGAGCCAATTGGCCACCCAATTCGAAACAGGTCCTTGAAATATTGCGGATCGGGTCTCCCCAACCGTGAAAAAATGCGATACTTCAAAAAGGCCTTCTGCTTTGCGATGTAAATCAAGAGAATGACAAAATTGAAGGTGAAAACGCCAGACGAGGCCCAGCCCGTACCTACCAATCCAAGTTCTGGGAAGCCCCATTTCCCAAACATGAGTAGGTAATTGAGCAAAACATTCAAACCTACACCGATCAACGCGATGACCGTCACGACTTTAGGCCTAGAAACTGCCTCCACAAACGCTCTTAGGGCAATAAACCCCAAAAAAGAGGGTATCCCCCAGGAAATGGCAAACAAATAGGAGCCTGCGGCGGCGGCATTTGTTTCAGATTGACCGAGTAGAAGAAGGAAAAACTCCCCGTTGTTTGCAACTACAAAGGCGGCCAAAGACAGGGCCAACGCCATCCAGAGTCCCTGCCTGACACTTCGGCCAATAGCGTCGTTGTTCTTTGCCCCGTATGCCTGAGATACCATTGGGCCAACGGCGAGCAAGATGCCCATGCAAAAAATCATCGTGCTGAAGAATACGGTGCTGCCCAACGAGACGCCGGCGAGGGCCGAAGGGCCGAGCCGGCCCACCATAACCGTATCCACAAAACTCAATGATATATGAGCCAGCTGCGTGACCACAATGGGCAAAGCTAGGATTAAGGTTTCTCTACCTTCTATTCGATATGCGGACCAAGAATGAATAACTTCGCCAGAATTTTTTAGGTTGTCCCTGAAACCCATTTAGAAAACTTCGTTCCCTCGCGGCCAACAAAAGGGGACCATCGGTAGTTCTACGCCGTATCTTGGGGGCTCAGCGGAATCCACGATAGCTTTTTGATCACGCAATTCCCACGAATGTCCGATTCCATCTCATCAGATCACATTTCAGCTGTGCCTTCTTCCGAGGCTATATCCGAAACTGTTTCACCAGTGTCCACGACCCAGGCCCGCCCTCATGCGCCACCGGTGGATGTGAGCGTTGTGATCGTCAATTACAACGTAAAGGACTTCCTATCTCAAGCCCTGCGCTCCGTATATCGAGCTGCTGAAGGACTAACCATTGAAGTATTTGTGGTCGATAACAATTCGATCGATGATTCGGTCGAAATGGTTAAACGCGAATACCCCGACGTTCTTTTAACGTCGAATTCCGAAAACGCCGGTTTTGGAGCGGCTAACAACCAAGCTATTCGCGCTGCCAATGGCCGACATATCCTCATTTTAAATCCGGATACCATTATTCAGGAGGACTCCCTTCGAGCTATGCTGGATTTTATGACGGAGCATCCAGATTGTGGCGCTTTAGGTTGCCAAATTTTAAACCCTGATGGTTCTTTCGCCCCAGAAAGCAGACGATCTTTCCCGACTCCACAAATCGCCTTTTACCGAATGATCGGTTTATCGTCACTGTTTCCGCACAGTAAAAAGTTTGGAAAGTATAACCTGACCTACTTGCCGCGCGATGTGGCTTGCGAAGTGGA
>CALFHN010000124.1 GCA_937876355.1 uncultured Bacteroidota bacterium
ATTTTAGGGCGGGCTGGTAAAGGCACATTGACTTTTTGGGCGGCTGACGTCTCAATTCCAACCAAAAAACAAAACAATATGAGGAAGATTAGCCGCAATGGTTCTTTTTCAAAAAAATCTAGGTGCGTTTCAATGACTTGATGTTACAGAAACAGATGATCAGAAGTGTGGCTGATACGGATTGATTACGGATCTGTTATTGGTTCATTTCTAATTCATCTAGTCTACGTTTTAGGTTGATTAGCAACTCGGCCACATAACTTTCAGGAATCAACCGTTCGATTTTAACTTTGCTTCGGTTTAAATTCCCGGATGCGTCGTTTTTCAGTTTATGTTATCGAGCTAGATCAAAAGGTCCGTCAATCTAAAAGGTTTCGGGAGGCTAATCCGCTACTAAATCCTTTAAAAGCATGCTTTTATGTAGGAAGTACCTTTCGGACTCCCGACGAACGATTTGATCAACATAAAAAGGGATACAAATCAAACCGATATGCGCAAAAGTTCGGCCTCTGTCTTCGACCTGACGTCTTTGATGCTTACAACCCCATACCATCGCGGAAAGACGCAGAGGAACTGGAAGTTTATTTAGCAGGACGGCTCCGCAGCAAGGGACATGGAGTTTGGCAAGGTTAGCCTGTGGCGTTTTTCAGGGCATTATGGCCGGTGGAACGCCGGACACAAATTAGGGTATGTCTAACATCACCTGACCTAATTTCACTACTGACATGAAGATGCTAAAATTCGCTGCTGTCCTCGTCCTCCTCGGCTTGGTCACATTTGGTTTTCTAAACATTAACACCGGCGACGATCCACCAAAAGTGGGCGATCCTGCACCACCTTTCAAGTTGGTTTCGAATGAAGGGGTCGAGGTCGATCTCTCAGATCATTTAGGACAATGGGTCGTGCTCTACTTTTACCCACGAGATTTTACGTCAGGGTGCACGATAGAAGCGCACAATTTCCAGCGTGATCAAGAGCTGTATCACGAAAAAAATGCCATCATCTTCGGTGTAAGCGTCGATAGCGCTGAGTCGCATGCTGAATTTTGTGCAAAAGAAGGCTTAGAATTTAAGCTCTTGGCAGATGTTGGAGGAAGCGTTTCGTCTTCCTATGGATCCATTCGCGGAGCTGGTGATGCTGTCATTTCTGCCAGAAACACGTTTATCATCGATCCAGAAGGAAAGATTGCCCAGGTGTTTATGGGAGTAAAGCCGAATCCACATTCAGCTGAAGTATTGGCCGCTCTGACCGAGCTTCAGAAGGGATAGCCGATAAGGGCAGCTCCAAACGTAACCGCCCAAACTGACTGAATTGCCCTCATCACGGAAATGCGAGGCGAAGTGGCACTGGCTCAAAAAGGCTCTGATACGTTTGCCAAAGCAGATTGGGGGAGCCCGTTATTTGAAGGGTCGGAACCGTCTTCTGGTCAATTGTACATGATTGGGTCGATGTACGTAAAGAGCGGACTTTTAGCTGATGCAATCAATACGTTCAAGCACTGTATCGGTTGCCCGATACACGATGCCCATGCCACCCTGCCCGAGTTCCGACTCAATTTTGTAATGTGAAATAGTCTGACCGACCACGAGATCTCTCCGTTTAGCCCGTTAGGTCAACAATTTAAACTATTTTCGAGAACAAAAGGTATGGTAGAGGAGCCTTTCCTCATAACAGGGGTTGGCTCGTCTAAAGAAACGAACTAATTTGGCGGGGGTTCGCGCCAGATTTTAGACGCCCATCACGTATTGTTTGCCTGTGATCATCCCTACATCTGAAACCTACCGGCCTTCCTTTTTCCTCAGGCCGAAGCACTTTCACACGATTTACGCCAGTAAACTTAGAAAAGTGAACGGTCCTATTTACACCCGGGAACGTCTTGAAACCCCAGATGCCGATTTCATGGATCTAGACTGGTCACGTCAGGGGAACGACCGCGTTGTTGTACTCATGCACGGCTTAGAAGGCTCAAGCGGCCGCCCATACATCCGAGGATTTACCAACGTTCTAAACAGCCAGGGCTGGGATGCCGTCGCCATAAATTTCAGGAGCTGTTCCGGCGAAATGAACCGGCAGCCGTATTCCTACCACAGCGGTGTGTCCCATGACTTAGCGACTGTTTTGGTCCATATTCAGGACCAATACCCTACTATCGCGGCGATAGGGTTCAGTCTGGGCGGAAACGTGTTGCTCAAATACTTGGGAGAGGCCAAAAGCGAAACTCCACTCCGCGCGGCGGTCGCTTTTTCGGTTCCCTGCGATCTCAGAGGTAGCTCTATAAAGCTAATGGACCGGACCAATAAGCTATATATGTGGAATTTTCTAAGGTTGTTGAGGGAGAAAGTAATAATAAAAGCCGCCATGTTTCCTGGCCTAATCAGTGCGGAAGGCTTCAATCAGATTTCGTCTTTTCAAGAATTTGATGACCGATACACAGCGCCGCTAAACGGATTTAAGGACGCAGATGACTACTGGTCCACGTGTAGCTCCAAAGGTTTCATTCCCGACATTCAGATTCCAACTCTGTTGGTCAATGCAAAAGATGATCCCTTCTTGTCCGACAGTTGTTATCCCATTGAACAAACTCGCTCCAATCCTCATGTTACTTTAGAAATCCCTCGTTTTGGAGGGCACGTAGCCTTCCATCAAAAAGGATTGTATTGGTCTGAAGAACGCACGATGCACTTCCTTCGAGAAATTATTTAGAGAAGAACCCGAGGGCCGCCAGGTCACCGGCCAAAGGTGCCCTGCATCACATTCCAAACTGCTGGATCTTCTGCGCCTAAAACCCAGATGGAAACGCCGCGGAGTCCGGGGTACGCGTTATACAATTCCAGTTTGGCCGTCATCGACTGTGCATAGTCAAGCATTTCTTTCATCCAAGGTAGCCCAGCAATGGGCCCTGGAGCCGTCGGCCCCCCGTGTTGGGCATATGTCATTAAAGAAATGAAATCTCAGCCTCTGCGAGCGCAACCATGTCGAAATTGCCTCGCCAATTGTCCTGCATATAGCGCGAAAAACCCTTCTCTTCTGCCTGATTATTCGTTGGAACGACGGCGACCGAAGCAGTCATCCCAACTTCGTGAAGAGCCGCTGCAGCCTCCTGGAAAAACACGGTGAAGGCCTCTTTTTGATTCAAATGGACATTTTCAAAATCAAATTGCCAGCCCCAAAATCCGTTCTCAACGCCTTCTTGTACCATAAAGTCTATGGTGCGGGCTCGGGCTGTGGCATTGTTTAGTAGGCCACGAATCTGGGCTTGGTTGAATCCCGGATTCATGATGAGCGGCATAAGAAACGTGTGCGTCTCTTTTGCTTCGCGCAATAGTTTTTCAGGTACGCCGCCTGAGACCACACCTAACGAATCGACGCTGTAGGATTGCGGCGCAATAACGTCGATTTGATGGGCGTATTCAAGAAACTCGTTCGCGCCGCGACCAACGCCGCCGCCGCCATAAACAATGACTTCCTGGGCCCTGACAACTTCAGGTGCCATCATCATCAACAACAACAAAACAAGGACTAATGATCGATTGATGGAGAGCATAATGTGATGAAGTGAAGTGGACCTACCCAAATATGAATCGAAGTGCAAAAAAGAATATCGCGGCAAGGCATCCAGCAATTGGCAAAGTGATAATCCAAGACATTATAATCTTTCTAATCATCCCCAAATCTAATGCTCCAATTCCACGAGCGAGTCCAACTCCCATGACAGCGCCCACCAAAATGTGCGTTGTGGAAACGGGAAGCCCGGTTCCAGATGCCAATACGACAGTAGAAGCTGCTGCCAACTCTGCGCAGAAACCACGAGTAGGCGTGAGCTCAGTTATTCTAGTTCCAATCGTTTTCATTACGCGATAGCCCATCGTAGCCAGGCCGGCTACAATTCCAACACCACCAACAAGCAACACCCAGATGGGCAGGCTAGATTTTTGAAGAATTTCGCCTCCCGAGCCAACAATGCTTACTACGGCTGCCAATGGCCCAATTCCGTTAGCAACATCGTTTGAACCATGTGCAAAGGCCATGGCACATGCAGTGAAGATCATCATTGGAGCAAAAACTTTTTCCACGCTTGAAAAACGCTGGTCTTTCTCGGCTTCAAGATCCCTCTTTGCTCGCCGCAACAAATATCCGCCGGACAGTGCGATAAGTATCCCCAATCCAATGGAAAGGAATACGCTGTTCGTTGTGCTGATATCAATTTCTAAGTGACTAAGGCCCTTTGTAAGCGTCACTAACGAGATCACAAAACCGACAACAAATATGTAGTATGGGCCCCACTTTCGGGCTGCGTTAAAAGGATCTTCCTGATTCAGGATTAGGGCCCGAACTGAGTGCATCAGGGCAAAAGCTAGAATCCCGCCTACTAGCGGAGATACAATCCAACTGGCGACAATGGAACCAACTTGTCCCCAATTGACACTTTCTGGTCCAATCCCGACTAGTCCAAAACCGACCAAGGCACCAATGATGGAATGAGTGGTGGACACGGGCCAACCCTTATACGATGCAATCATTAGCCAGAAGCCGGAAGCCAGCAAGGAGGCCAACATACCGTAGACTAGGTACTCTGGGTTTCCGATCAATCCTTCAGCGTCAATGATTCCTTTTCGAACCGTGCTTGTAACGCTTCCGCCCGCTAGTACTGCACCAGCAAACTCAAAAATAGCGGCAATAATGATGGCTTGTTTCACTGTTAAAGCCTTGGCGCCCACGGAGGTACCCATCGCGTTGGCTAAATCATTCGCGCCAACTCCCCACGTCATAAACAAACCGAATACAAGTGCGAGTCCTATGAACCACGGTCCGTATTGTGCAATAATTTCCATTTATCGATTGCGAAAAAAATCTAGTTAAAAAGATTAACGGGTTGCGATCATGAGTCGCAATCGATTGCCAACGGCTTCCGCGTAATCGGCCGTATCTCCAATCCATTCCAAGAGTCGATACCAAAATATTACAGAAACGGGATTGATTTGATCTTCGTGGGCGAACAAGGCACGAGATACGGCCGCACCAGTGTCGTCTGATTCTTGTTCAGCCTCATTAAGTCGATCAATCATTCCACTTACTTTTCGCGCTTCAGGACCGGAAAATCCCGTTTCCAAAAGTTCGTCCATCTCTTCCATAATGATCGCGGAAAGACGAACAACCCCTATGCACTCGTTGACAAACGGCAGCAACGGAGCCTGAATTCCAGGAGGAATTTCCATTTGTCGTTCTACAAGAAGACCTGCGATATCCTGTGTGACGTTTGCAATTTTATCTTGCATATCCAATAAATCCAGCAAATCTCGGCGATCTACCGGCAACATGAAAGTGCGGGGTAAATGCTGCCTCATCGTTTTATGGATCGCATCAGCTTCGTTTTCAAGTCGATCAATCTCCGACTTCAATCTCAAAACCTCATCCCTTTTCCCAGCCAAAATGGCCTCAAAAAGCGCCGGAAGCTGCTCAGCACAGTCCTTCGCCAAGCGCATATGTTGTTTGAGAAGGCTGAATGGATTTGGGCCGAACAGTCGGCCAAGAGGATTGGTCCCTAGCATCGTATACCTGTTGGAAGTAACCGAGTTAATCGATAAATAATCAATCTCAATAATAGCCATTCAAAACTGGGATTCCGACAATTTCGACTGGAAAGACGCTATATTCTTTGATTGTCTTACACCAAAGCAAACCGCGAAAGTACCCTTATGTTGACTGATTTAGATCGCATCCAACGTCGATTTTTGGTTGGGTTGGTAGTTGCCATCTCTATCCTTTTTTTATGGATGGTGCGAGGATTTTTGATCACCCTCTTTTTGGCCGCCATTTTTAGCGCCTTGGTCATGCCCGTGCACCGCTATTTATGTTCGAAGCTGAATCTTAAACAAGGGTACACGGCTATTTTGACGCTATTAATATTCGTCTTTATTTTCGCGATACCGGTATTTGGATTTTTTGGGTTAGTGGCATCACAAGCACTAGACGTAAGTCAATCTGCAAGACCTTGGATAGAGACTCAAATAGTTGATGCAATAAGCTGGAACGAGTTAATTTCAACGTATCCCATGTTGGGAAGATTTCTTCCTGAGCAAGCAGAGCTACTGGCCAAAATGAGCGAGCTCACACAAGCGACCGGACAGTTTTTGGCAAATAGTGTGGTTGGATTCACTCGGGGCACGGCCGCTATCACACTTCAGCTTTTTGTGTTAGTGTATGCCATGTTTTTTTTCATTCGAGACGGCGCAAGAATTCTAGACAAGATTCTTTACTACATCCCGCTTCCACCTGAATCGGAACAAGAACTCATAGACAAAATCGTTTCCGTCGCAAAAGCTGTATTGAAGGGGTCCTTGGTTATCGCCGTCATTCAAGGAGGACTTGCTGGGCTTGCATTTTGGTTGGTGGGCATTCCTGGATGGGCTTTTTGGACTACGGTGATGATGGTTCTGTCCATCATCCCTGCGATAGGATCTGCCTTAGTATGGATTCCTGCTGCCATCGTTTTGTTCGCTCAGGGCCCATTTTGGATTGCCTTACTTTTCACTCTGTGGTGTGCTATTGTGGTCGGTACTATCGATAACTTTTTGCGTCCTTGGCTCGTTGGCCGAGACACAAAAATGTCGGACTTAATGGTATTGATTAGTACGCTGGGTGGAATTTTTCTGTTTGGAGGAATCGGATTCGTTCTTGGGCCAATCATAGCTTCTCTGTTCATGGCCGTTTGGTATATGTACGGAGATGCATTTGCAGATAGTCTTGGGAACAGGCCGGAATCCTTGACACGGTAAAGGAAAAAATGTGCCGCTGATTCGGAGGAAACAAGCGAAAACATAAAAATTTGGCGGAAGGCAACAGGTGGAGCAGACGCTTCTTTGCCAGACGATTAACTAAAACAATCAAAACCATGATAGTTGTCAATACAGATTTCATCCCGGGATATAAAATCACAAAAACACTTGGTATTGCTCGAGGAAGTACGATCAGGGCCAAACATATTGGCAAAGATATTGTCGCTGGTCTTCGAATGATCGTCGGAGGTGAGATCAAGGAATACACCGAGATGCTGACTGACGCCCGAAATGCAGCCTTACAACGGATGGAAGCAGATGCAAAAAGTCAGGGTGCCGATGCCATCATCAATGTTCGGCTTATGACCAGTCAGGTTATGAGTGGCGCGGCGGAGTTGCTGGCCTATGGTACTGCCGTCTTGATTGCCAAAGCTGATTGATAAATCGATTCTCCAACCGACGTTTTCTCTTACCCAGAGCCAATTAAAAAATCATTCTGAGGAATTTATTATGCGCATTCGTTCCATACCGGCCCTATTGACAACATTATGCTTGTCCGGGTTGTTAGCGGGGTTAGCAGTTGGGCAAGACGCCCCGACCAACCTTAAGGTGTTTCCCAAGGACACTAGCCGTGAAGCCCTGGTTGCTGAAATGCGTCATTTCTCGTTTGCTTTGGATGTCCGATGTTCTCACTGCCATGCCCGCCGAGAAGATGGTGAACGGGGCCTGGATTATGCTAGCGATGCCAATCCAAATAAAAACAAGGCCCGAGAGATGCTTAGAATGGTAGCTACCATTAACAATGAACTACTCCCAAATGTGCCGGATAGAGATGATCCACCCGTCGTGGTTACCTGTAAAACGTGCCACCGAGGAACAACAAAACCGCGATTGCTGCGACAAGAACTACTGCTTGCAGCACACCAGAATGGTGGACAAGCAGCGGTCGAAAAGTTTAATGAGCTGAAAGAAGATTATGGCAATGTTGGCGCCTATGATTTTCGTGAGTGGGAAACGAATACCGTCGCCGAACAACTTGTCGCAGAAGGCAATTTTGCGGATGCCCTCATCATCTACTCCATGAATGCAGAACGATTTCCGGAATCGGCTTCTGTCTGGTATGGCATAGGTGATACGCAAGAAAAACTGGGCAATGTGCCAGGCGCCATCGAAGCCTTCGAAAAGTCACTTGCCCTCGATGAGAGAGCAACCCGAACAACCGATCGGCTAGAAAAATTGAAGGCTAAATAAGATCGCCCCTTGATTGCGAGCGTTGCGCAGGGTTTCTTTGGTCACACCAAAGAAACCCTGCGCAACGCTCATGCGAACATTTTTTATAGCCTGTTTCCTTTTGTTGATTGCCGCTCCGTCAAGCGGACAGGACCTCGTTAATCAAATTGCCGATGCCCTCGAGCCAAAAGTAATCGAGTGGCGGCGCGATTTTCATCAAAATCCCGAATTATCCAACCGGGAATTTCGAACCGCAGGAATAGTAGCGGCTCACCTCCGGGGCCTCGGAATGGAGGTCACAACAGAAGTTGCTTTTACGGGGGTCGTGGGCATTTTAAAGGGTGCGTTTCCGGGACCAACGGTGGCCCTCCGTGCGGATATGGACGCCCTGCCGGTAAAAGAACGAGTCGATCTATCCTTTAAATCTGAAGTAACGAGCCTGTACCGCGGCGAAGAAGTACCTGTGATGCACGCGTGTGGACACGACACGCACGTAGCCATGCTCATGGGCGCCGCTGAAGCACTGGCTGGGATGAAGGATCAACTCCACGGCACCATAAAATTCATCTTCCAACCTGCCGAAGAAGGTCCTCCCCCGGGCGAGGAAGGCGGCGCCGAATTGATGGTGAAAGAGGGCGTTATGGAGGGAGTGGACGTGGTTTTCGGACTGCATATATCGGCAGACACCTATGTAGGCACACTGGAATACAGACCAAAAGGTATGATGGCCGCCGTAGACGATTTCAGAATCGTAGTAAAAGGCAAACAAGCGCATGGATCTGCCCCTTGGTTGGGCGTTGACCCTATTGTCACTGCCGCTCAGATCGTCAATAACCTGCAAACCATTGTCAGTAGGAGTTTGGAATTAACGAAAGCAGCGGCTGTAGTTACGGTCGGCGCTATCCATGGTGGTGTTCGCTCCAATATCATCCCTGAAGAACTGGAAATGATCGGGACTATTCGCACTTTTGACCCGGAGATGCGGGAAAAGCTTCATGCTCGCTTTCGCACCATTGTTTCCAATACGGCTGCGTCGAACGGTGCGACAGCAGACATCCAACTACCATACAGTGCCCACTATCCCGTCACATTCAACGATCCGGCGCTAACCAGTCAAATGTTGGAAACCCTAGAGCGGACCGCGGGAAAAGACAACGTCGAGTTGATTGACGCTATAACCGGCGCAGAAGATTTTTCCTTTTTTGCGAATGAAGTCCCCGGACTGTTCCTTTTTGTCGGCGGAAAACCACTTTCAGTTCCGGCAGATGTCAATGTCTCCCACCATACTCCAGACTTTTACATAGACGAGTCGGGCATGAAACTGGGGCTTCGAACACTGATGAACCTGGCGCTCGACTATATGGACAAAGCATCAACCCAATAATATTTATTCTTATGAGACACCTAGTTATCCTTGCAGCGATGCTGATTTTCGTAGGCTGCCAACCGGCACCAGACACGAGCGAAGCTCCGTCTTTAGAAGTCGAGTTTCTAAATAGTGCGTCGGCCCTACCAGACG
The DNA here is from genome assembly GCA_937876355.1 of uncultured Bacteroidota bacterium. Lineage (GTDB taxonomy): Bacteria > Bacteroidota > Rhodothermia > Rhodothermales > UBA10348 > UBA10348. Next base: position 9,526 of record CALFHN010000124.1, read on the forward strand.
CACCCTTTTCACAGGCTGTTCGGGTAGGAAAATTGTTGTTTATGTCGGGTCAGATTGGCGTGATGCCTGGGACAAGGGAGTTTCCAGATGGCGGGTTTGATCCTCAAGCGCATCAGGTGATGACCAACATCAAAAATACCGTCGAACTCTTCGGCTCGTCCATGGACCGAGTTGTCAAATGCCTCGTTATGATTGAAGACATGAGCCGATGGGCGGACTTTAATACCGTATATGTTCAATACTTTCCGGGACCCAAACCCGCGCGATCAGCATTCGGAGCGAATGGTTTGGCTCTCGGCGCGCAATTTGAAGTTGAGTGTATCGCAACGTTGCCTTAGTATTTTTTAAGCTTCTATTCCTTCTGATTTGTCAAATAACTTCTTTTGAATAAGATTCTACTTGTTCTTTTGGTCGCGATGTTCGCGATGTTCGCAATGGTCGCTACTGGCTACCAACCCGTATTTGGCCAGTATGCGTCATTTTCAGATCATCAATTCCGGAGCGAAAATCCTGTCCTGATTCAGCGAATGAAGGGGAAAATAACGCTAGACGGAAAGGTGAACGAGGCCGATTGGTTAAAAATTGCTCCTATTCCTTGGCACGTATACGATCCTTCGTATGGCGCGCCGGCCAGTCAAAAAACGGAGTTTAGATTGGCTTTTGATGACGACTATCTTTATTTCTCGTGCATCTGTTTTGACACAGAACCGGATAAAATCGCTCAAACAACGTATAAAAGAGACAACTGGACCGCCAATTACGATCAGGTCGGTCTCATGTTGGACACGTTTAACGACAAGGAAAACACCCTTCTATTTATCGTATCGGCCGCCGGAGTACGCATCGACGTTGCGGCGCTGAACGATGCTCAGGGAGAAGCACCATTTAATATAGCATGGAACGCTTTTTGGGAAGCTGAAACCACTATTTCAGAGCGTGGATGGGATGCAGAAGTTCGAATTCCGCTTTCTAGCTTGCGCTTTAATTCAGCCGGAGACTTCACAACAATGGGGCTGGGCGTTTATCGATATTTGGCTCGGTTCAATGAAATGCACGTCTATCCAGAACGACGAAAAAACTGGGGCTTTTTTAGCTTTTTTAAACCCTCTCTGGCCCAGGAAGTAGTTTTTGAAAAAATTGAACCAGTACGCGCTACGTACATCACGCCGTATGTCTTGGCTGGCTCTAGCCGTACGAACACCTTAAACGAGGCCGAAACCGCATATGACTTTGAATCTGGACCTACTTTTGACGTTGGTCTAGATGTAAAAGTAGGTATTACAAGTAATCTGACACTAGATCTCACAGCCAATACGGACTTTGCCCAGGTAGAAGCAGACGATCAACAGGTCAATCTCACTCGATTTTCCCTCTTTTTTCCGGAACAACGTCTGTTTTTTCAGGAACGATCTACAAACTTCGAACTCAATTTTGGCCAGGCCAACCGGCTTTTTTACACTCGTCAAATCGGTATAAATGATGAGGAAATGGTACCCTTACTGGGGGGTGCCAAAATTGTAGGGAGGGTTGGAAAGTGGGATATTGGAGCATTGAATATGCAATCGGGCCGACAAAACGGGCTTCCTTCTGAAAATTTTGGGGTGGTTCGGCTTCGCCGTCAAGTCTTGAACTCAAATTCTTTTGCTGGGGGCATTGTCACGACACGGCTGGATGAAAATGGCGGAAGTAACGTCGGCTTGGGACTAGATGGAATTTTTAGGCTAACGGGACAAAATTATTTGTCCCTGGCCGCGGTTCACACGTTTGATGAAGAAGTCAAAAACGGTTTCGATGCCTCGCGGCTTCGAACGCACCTTCGAAGCGAAGCTACCGAGGGCTTTCGATACTCCCTCGAATTCAACCGAGCAGGAATCGACTATCGCCCAGATATGGGATTCGAATTAAGGGATGACTATTCAGAGTACAAAATAGAAGGAGGATGGGGTCGATTGGGAAAAACCGGTGAGCGGTTAAAACGCGTTGAGGCCAACGCTACTTCTGATTTGTTTGTGGGTAATTCTAGCAGCTCTCTCCAAACACGCGAATTGACAACCAAACTAACTTTACAATCTTGGACAGACTTTACCCTAGAACTCAAGGCAAGTCGTTGGACGGAAAATCTGGATGAAGAGTTTGAACTGTCCGAAGACATCAACATCCCAATAGAGCGTTATACGTACAACGAAGTTCAAATCACGGCAACTACTTGGGAAACCAAGCCAGTAACATCGAATAACTTTATCGTATTGGGTCAATTTTTTGATGGAAATCGATTCACCGTTAACACCACACCGGTTTGGAACGTGTCGAAAGTATTGGAATTAGGGGGAACGTATCAGTTCGATCATCTCACCTTTGAAAAGAGAAACGAAACTTTCAACGCCCATACCCTGCGACTAAAAGTGGGCCTCACGTTTAATCGATCTTTTTCAGTGGCCAGCTTCGTCCAATACAGTTCCGATGCCAATTTCGCTCTAGGAAATTTTCGTTTCCGGTACAATCCGAAAGAAGGAAATGATTTTTATCTAGTCTATAATGAAGGAATCCACACCGATCGGTTTGAAAAGACTCCATTAGCTCCAAGATTGGCCGGCCGTACATTGTTGTTGAAGTACAGCCATACTTTCATTAAATAGGTCAATCCAGAATATCCTGGAAATCTCACCCACTCAAATTTACCATGAACCGAACAGCCCTCAGCGTGCGCCTCTCCGTCATGATGTTTCTCCAGTTTTTTATCTGGGGGGCCTGGTACGTGACTGTCGGAATTTTCATGGGTGAAAATGGGATGCGGGATATTTCGCATTGGGCCTATACAGTTGGGCCTTTAGCCGCTGTGATTTCGCCTTTTTTCTTAGGAATGATTGCAGATCGATATTTTGACGTTGAGAAAGTCTTGGGTGTTATGCACCTTCTCGGTGGAGTAGCCATCATTGCGGCTCCGTTTTATTCTGCATCTCCGATCGTTTTTATCGTCCTTTTGGCGGTTCACATGTTGTGTTACATGCCCACGATTGGCCTCACCAATACGCTCGCTTTTCACAACATAACGAATCAGGAAAAACAGTTTCCGCTCATCCGGGTCTTCGGAACAATTGGTTGGATTGCTGCAGGAGTCCTGGTCAGTTTAGGTTTAAAGGCAGAAACCAGCGCAATCCCATTCTACGTTGCCGGAGGAGCATCCATCGTGATGGGGCTGTTCAGTTTTTCTCTCCCACACACTCCCCCGCCTGCAGCTGGCAAAGGAAAAATTACAGCCCGAGAAATCTTGGGATTAGACGCATTGGCACAGCTAAACAGCCGTCCATTCAACGTGTTTATCATATCGTCTTTCTTAATTTGTATTCCGCTTGCCGCCTATTACAATTTTGCGCCGATCTTCGCTAATGATATTGGTCTTTCCAACGTGGCCTTCAAGATGTCCTTTGGACAAATGTCCGAAGTTCTTTTTATGGTGGCCATGCCGTTTTTCTTCAGGCGATTGGGAGTTAAATGGATGCTAGTGGTTGGGATGGCGGCGTGGGTGCTTCGGTATGCTCTTTTTGCTGCCGCGGCCTCATCGAGCGTAGTTTGGATGATTATGTTTGGAGTCCTACTTCATGGCATCTGTTATGATTTCTTCTTTGTTACGGGACAAATTTATGTAGACAAGAAATCGACGCCAGAAATTCGAGGTCAAGCTCAAGGTTTTCTTGTCCTCATCACTCTGGGACTGGGAATGCTCATTGGCGCTCAAGTTTCGGGCTGGCTTAATAACTTTTTTAAAGACGGTGGCGAAGCACTTACGGCTGCTGCATGGCAGTCGTTTTGGTGGATTCCAGCCGCGTTCGCTTTTGCCATTATGATCTTTTTTACATTAGCATTTAAAGACGAAGTAGATTCCTCAGAGGTTTAATAATGATCGATCGCAGAGACTTTATGAAACGATCCGCTCTCGGGATTGCCGGAGCGAGCCTGTTTCCAATGGCTTGCGCTTCGGGAGAAGAATCGGCAATGATTCCACTACCGCCCATTTTCCAGATCTCGTTGGCTCAGTGGTCTCTCCATAAAGCGTTGTTCGCCAAGGAGATGACCAATCTTGAGTTCCCGGTCCGTGCCCGCGACGCGTTTGGAATAGGCGCCGTTGAATACGTAAATTCCTTTATGAAAGAGGAGTCAAAAGATCCTCGATATGTCGCAGAATTGAAGGGTATTTGCGACAGCGAAGGCATCAATAGCGTGCTCATCATGTGCGACGGAGAAGGACGTTTGGGCGATCCCGACGATGCGGCGCGCCAAACAGCTGTAGAAAACCACTATCGGTGGGTAGAAATCGCCAAAGAACTCGGCTGCCATTCAATTCGAGTAAATGCTTCCAGTGAGGGAGATTGGAATACCCAACTGGGCCTAGCAGCAGATGGGTTAAGAAGGCTAACCGAGTTTGGTGCCCAGGCTGAAATAAATGTGATTGTCGAGAACCACGGCGGCATTTCGTCGAATGGGAAGTGGCTTTCCGAGGTAATGAGGACCGTAAATCATCCACGCTGTGGCACCTTGCCCGATTTCGGAAACTTCAATATGGGTGAAGAAATGGGTGTGTACGATATGTACATGGGTATTGAAGAACTTATGCCATTTGCCAAAGGTGTCAGTGCCAAAAGCCACAACTTTGATGAAGATGGAAACGAACGCGACAAAGACTACATGCGCATTTTGCGTAGTGTCTTGACGGCGGGTTATCGAGGGTATATTGGTGTTGAATATGAGGGATCTGAAGTATCTGAAGCTGAAGGAATCACACTCACCAAGACCCTGTTAGAACGCTGTCGCACAACGCTGACTCCTGAATTCGCTTAACATATTAGAATCTTACACTTTGATGAAATATTTCTTATTTGCTCTCGCTTTTATAGTCGTCGCGGGCTGCCAATCAGGAGAAAACTCCGAAATGTCAGAAGCCTCTGAAATGGACCATGATGCAATGGGCCACGAGTGGATTTCCCTTTTTGACGGTACGTCTATGGCCCAATGGAGAGGCTACGCTCAAGAAGACATGCCTGCTGGATGGGTAATAACGGACGGGACGATGTTTGCTTCTGCCCCGGGAAGCGGGATGGATATCGTGACCCGGGATACCTACACCAATTTTGAATTAGAATTGGAATGGAAGGTCGCAGCTGGTGGGAATAGTGGCATTATGTGGCATGTAGACGAGTCCGCTGGAGACACCCCTTGGAAGACGGGTCCAGAATACCAATTGCTAGACGATGCGGCTTTTAACGAGGGCGTGATTGGTAAAAACAGCGCAGGTTCGAATTACGATGTACAAGCGCCTTCCGAATCCGTCAACAAACCGGCTGGCGAATGGAATAAAACCCGAATCGTGGTCGATGGTAATTGGGTCGAGCATTGGCTCAATGATGTTAAAGTTGTCGAGTACGAAAAAGGTAGCGAAGCCCATAAAGCCGCGGTTGCCACCTCAAAATGGGTTAATTACCCGACGTACGGCACAACTAGCACTGGCCACATCGCGTTTCAGGGTGACCACGGCGAAGTTTGGTTTAAAGACATTCGCATTCGCAGAATCGACAAGCCAGCTTCCGAATAGATTATAATTCCGGATGAGTGGCTACAGTTTGGTCGTAGAACCTGCGGCAACACTATGGTAGACGCTCGTGGCTCCCGTGCCATCAAACGTTAGGACGTCATAAGCATCGTAATTCGCTGGTGAGCCTTGTTCCATTCCTGGACTGCCAACCACCATGCCGGGAACGGAAAGTCCCAAAATGGCAGGGCGTTCGGCTAACAATCTCGCAACGTCCTCAGCAGGGACGTGTCCTTCAATAACATATCCGTCAATCACTGCCGTATGGCAGGAAGCTAAGCTGCCGTTAACTCCCTGCTGCTGTTTGACAGAGTTCATGTCCTCCACGTCATGAACCTCGACCTCAAAACCAGCCTCCTCCATGTGCTTGACCCATTCTTTGCAGCATCCGCAATCGGGACTTTTATACACCACGAGGGTAGGCGAGCCGTCGCTTTGATACGCAAAGACACCGGCCAGAGCCAGTAAAACAACACTTACAAGGATGATGGCTTTCTTATTCACGACAGTTCACATTGATTATTTAGGCGAAAAATCAGTATGGCGGCGCTATGCAAATGTTCCAATTCATTCTGTGCTCTTCTCCTCCAACAAGACTTGCCAGCAAATTCTAAACATGAGTAAGAATTGAGCCTTAATTCGTAAATTGTCGATCCACAAACCCACATCTGACATGTTGCGCTCTTTACTCCTCTTTACTTTTTTGCTCGCCTTCTCAATAGGCTGTTCGCCGCCCGAGCCCTCTGGCTTAGCCATCGAAAACCCTACTTGGGTAAGGCAATACGACGATTCTACCTCCATGTTTATCGGCATTCACGCCGTCGATACCAATACGGTATGGGCCGCCGGAAGCGCGGGAAGGGTGGTTAAGAGCGCCGATGGAGGTGCTTCGTGGTCGACCATGTTCGTACCGGGCGCCGATTCTGTTCAGTTTAGGGATGTGCACGCTTTTAATGCTCAGGAAGCATTTGTTTTGTCAATCGGAAACGGTCCATCTTCGAGGATCTACAAAACGGTTGATGGCGGAGCCAACTGGACCCTTTCATTCCAAAATCAAGATCCGAATGCGTTTTTTGATTGTTTCTCCTTTTGGGACGAACAGCACGGATTGGCGTTCAGCGATTCCTTTGAAGGAGAATTCACGTTCATCCAAACATCAGATGGCGGTGCAACCTGGACGCGCATTGATCCGGAATTGGTGCCTGACGCTCGCGACGGAGAGGGCGCTTTTGCTGCGAGCGGAACGTGCGTTCAAACCGCGGCTGGCGGACACGGTTGGATAGCTACTGGCGCTTCGGCTGTGGACACAAGAGTCATTCACACGTCTGATTTTGGAGCGACCTGGTCGGAAGCCCTGACCCCAATCGAAAGCCTTACTTCTACCCAAGGCATTTCTACGCTGTCCGTGCTGGACATGGATCATTTGGCTGTTTTGGGAGGGGATTTCACGCAAAGAGACTCCGTTTATAACAACGTTGCCATTTCGTCGGACGGCGGCGCTAGCTGGGCTTTGGCTGGTCTAGCTCCCATCGGGGGGTCTGTGTATGGCTCCTCGTACGTCCCTGGTGCTCCTACGCCAACATTGGTGGGAGTTGCCCCGACAGGTACCGCCTATTCGGCCGATAACGGGTTGACGTGGACCCGAATTAGTGATGATAATTTTTGGACGGTGTCCTTTGTGGACGCTTATCACGGTTGGGCGGCTGGACCAGGCGGGGTGTCTCGACTAATGAACCGAAGAGATCCGTAAATAAAACCCTAAGTTCTATAAATCTATCTTGCGCTCCATGACGTGCATTTTAGCTATATCCCTGACGCATGGCTTCTTCTATCGAGCCGATTTTGGCCCAAATTCCGTTTGACGACGTCCTCCGAAAGGTGGGTGAAGTATCAGGACGCGAAGGAATCTTGGCCTATGCTGTAGGCGGCGTGGTTAGAGACGCGATGTTGGGGCGCGAAACAACAGATATAGACTTTGTCTGTCTTGGCCCTCGCAGTGGTATTCGCCTTGCTGAAGCTGTTCGGCGAAAGCTGGGGGGCGAGGTAGTTCATGTGTACGAAAATTTTGGTACGGCGGCCGTTCGTATTCCTCTTCCCGATTCGAAATTTCTTGTTTTAGAGTTTGTGGGAGCGCGCAAAGAAAGTTATTCGCGTGACTCTCGTAAACCAGTAGTTGAGACCGGGACGCTTTCAGACGACCAACATCGTAGGGATTTTACAGTCAATTCCATGGCCGTGGATATACATCCAGATCGGTATGGAGACCTTTATGATCCTTTTGGAGGTATTGCAGATCTGAGTAACGGTGTTTTGCGCACTCCGCTCGATCCCATCTCGACGTTTGAAGACGATCCGCTGCGTATTATTCGGGCGGCCCGATTCGCTTGTCAGCTTGGTTTTATAATCGATCCAATTACATTTACTGGAATGAAGGATCGGGCCGACCGTATTTCCATCGTAAGCCCAGAGCGAATAACGGTTGAGCTAGAAAAGATCATGCTCTGTCCTGAGCCCTCCGTAGGATTTAATTGGCTGTATGAGTGCGGCGTGTTGCACCAATTCTTTCCCGACTTGGTCGCGTTGCAGGGTGTAGAAACCCAAGAGGGTGTGCGGCACAAAGACAATTTCTTCCACACCCTAAAAGTGGTAGACAATCTGGTTGAAAGCGTGGCAAACCGTGCGCCCTCCGATACGCTTTGGCTTCGTTGGGCTGCCTTGCTACATGACATAGGTAAGCCAAAATCCAAGCGCTTCACCGAAGGGGTTGGTTGGAGCTTTCACGGCCACGAGGATAAGGGTGCCAGAATGGTACCTAAACTATTCAAGGCGCTGCGCTTGCCCACGGACGAGCGCATGAGGACTGTTCAGGAGTTGGTTCGCCTGCATCATCGCCCTGTTTCCTTAGTTGATGACTCTGTAACGGATTCCGCCGTAAGGCGCCTGCTCTTTGACGCAGGGGATCTAATCGACGATTTGATGTTGTTGGTCCGGGCAGATATCACATCAAAAAACACAAAAAAGGTCAGGCGTTACCTACGAGCTTTTGACTCGGTCGAAACTAAATTCAAGGAAGTCGAAGAAAAAGATCATTTGCGGAATTTTCAGCCGCCCGTTGATGGCGCTGAGATTATGAGCAGCCTCAACCTCCCGCCCTCTCGAGCAGTAGGTGAAATTAAGAACGCGATACGAGAAGCCGTGTTGGATGGACTCGTCGAAAATAACCATGATGCAGCGTTTGCCTACATGATGGAGATAAAAGATCAGATTCTAGCGGGGATACCGGAATCTTATTTCCGAGCCACATAAGAATATTAGTGCATCCTGTGGAAATATTTCCCGTACTCAACTCTTTAGTATTCTACTAACATGAGTCTGGTGTTTTAACTCAGACTGTATAGAGGGCGACACTCATGGCAGATCTTCTTCGAGTTATTCTTTCCGTTATCATCCCACCCTTGGGCGTGTTTTTCAAAGTGGGATTTGGCATGCACTTTTGGCTCAACATCGTCTTGACCATGATGGGATACGTTCCTGGCCTGGTTCACGCCATTTGGATCTTAGCGTCCAAGGGCCGGGGCTAAGGTGTTGCGAAAAGGAGAACGTCTAGTTCACTTCAGCAAAGTCATCGCCTTTGTCAGGCTCACGTCCCCTGCAGTGAGTCTGTAGAGATAGACGCCTGCCGGTAAGTTCGAAGCGTCGAAGGAAATGTGGTGGGTACCAGCTGGCCTTGTCCCAAAGATGCGTTCTTTCACCTGTCTTCCCTGCATATCCACTACCGTCAGCCTAACGTCAGCGGCCAGAGGGAGGGAGTAGGAGATGGTGGTAGAAGGGTTGAACGGGTTGGGATAGTTTACCCAGAGTCGAAACTCCTCCGGGACGTCGCCATCCTCAAGTCGTGTCGACGTGTTGACTGAAATCGTGCCGTGCATGCCGAGGTCGTGGTGTCCAGGAATCGTACAGATAACCTCAAAGTCGCCATCTGCGGTCGGAACAAAGAACAATTCGGTTCGGCCTCCGATGAGGAGTTCTATAGTATTGAAATAGGGTACTTTGACTTCTGCCCTAGAGTCCTCGGCCTTGCGCGTAACCACCGTTCGGTAGAATTCCGCGGCTGCGTAGTAGTGCTTTTCGTTGTTTGTCGAAGAGTTGATCAGATTTAATTGGTAGCCAGAGTCCCGCTGCAGCCTCAGTTCCGGCGGATCAAAGGCGAGAGAACCACTAGGGCCTTCTACCATCTGAAGGTTTATCTCCTGAGCCGTGCCCCATACTGCATGTGAGCCCTCCCGTCTGTCGTCGATGATTAATGTTGGATCGAAGTTCGGGTCGACTTCGAGATCCAATTGGAAATTCTGGCCGCCTGTTATCGTTACTTGTGCGGTCATCCCTGCCGCGGCGTGACCCGCAACGGTACACGACAGGTCATATGTGCCAGGACGTACGGGTATGAAGTAGATATCAACTGACCCGCCAATGAATAATTCGACTTCGTCGAAGTAAGGGGCCTTGTACTCTGCGTCTATTGTTTGCACCTTTCGGGTGGCGATGACCTGAAAGAAACTGTTGGTAACATCTGGAGACAGGTCATGCTTTAGAATGTTGGCCGCGGAATTTTGAAGTCGGAGAATGTAGGGTTGTCCAGCCTCAAACGTGAGTTGGTTCGGACTGAATGTGAGAAGCGACCCTGATTCGACCATTTCAACGACTACCAGTGTGCTAGCCCCCCAGTCAGCACCGGCTACCCATTCGCTCGCCTTCACATGTGGTGATTGAGCGCTTGCCGAGATCAAGCATGAAGCGAGACTGACGGCTGCAAAGAGACAGAAGAGCTTCCTCATCATAACTTACCTCACGGTTTTGGGCAGGATCGCATGAGCGGAAGAAGGAGACCGGCTTGTGGGGGTTTCGACCGCAACTTCCGCCGGAATTTTGCAAGAAATGAGTAAAGGGCGCTATGGGGAATTCCATGAAGCCCGTGTAGTGAATACACTTTCGCGCGAATTGGGTCAAATAAATAGGGGGCGCGGCCTACGGCCGCGCCCCCTATCAAACTTTCAGGCCACGAACACAAAATGTGCTCGTTATTTTACCTCTTCCTTCACTGGACGAACGTCCCACATCAACATCTGATCAATGTCGGCGGAATCCTCTTCTCCATCGGCATCGGTGAACGAGTAATCACCCAGTTTTTCGCGCTGTAATGGCGACAATAGCCTCCATGTCTGTCCTTCCTGATCCACAAATTCTGATGGAAATGGGTTCACAACCCGATAGGATGGATGATATTCTTTATACGTCAGCTCAGCGGCATGTAGCGCTGCTCTTCTGGCGCCGGCCATAGTGGAGCTCTTTCCCACAACCTTGAATGGCGTAATGGTAATTGAGGCAACAAAGTATCCGTCTTCTTGCTCAAGGTATTCGGGGCGCATGACCTTAAAGTCACCCGGGTGAGGGTACGCGCTACGTTCGTTGATATCCATGATCTTGTCTCTTCGAATGCTATGTTTTCTTGTTCGCTTATCTGTCGAACACGTAGGGCTGTTCACCCAGTCGTTGTTGAAGGCACTTCTACTACAGTGGTTTCCGTTGGTTCGATTAGAAGTTTGTGAAGGTTTAAGTGGTTGTCCCTCAACATGTTGGCCAAAAACCCGTGTTTAATTACCCGTCTGAACCCGATTTCAAAATGAATAGCCCGTTATTGCACACCCGAATAAGCCGTTATTGGTCAATCCTTTTGATGCCATGTGGATAACCTCTTGACAAGATCGTGAAGTATCGAATTCACAAACACCAATAACGGTTATCTCTGTTTCCTGACTGCTTTATGACCGTGTTTTTATTGATCATTTTCGATGATTGAGCATCTGATAGGCAAGGAATTGTTAAGAATGCAATTGTGGAAAGTTTCTTCTTGCATAACGGCGGTTTGGTCGATTTATTAGTAGCTGCACACGCCGCCACTTTGAATGCACGGTTTATCGCTATCAGGCCATAAACCGTTATTTTTCTACGGAAGAACCAGTTCAAGAAGAAAGGACACTAGTGCTTGATTATGGCCCATAGCCGTCCCCGCGGCATCCCACTAATAATCAGGCTCCCCGGAGTTGCTATCCTAATAAGACTTGCACCCAAGATTTGAAAAGTAATTATGTCAGAAGCAAAACGCACATCGTTGTTTGGTCAAGGTGAGACTCCTGAAATCGACCCAACCCTAGGCCTCACTATTTCACGTGTATTTTCGGAGGAAGGCCAAGACCCCTTTACTTCGGTAGAATGGGATCGTCGAGACGCTTGTATTAAGAATCACAAAGGCGACAAAATATTTGAACAGACTGACGTCGAGTTTCCAGTCTCTTGGAGCCTGCTAGCCACCAATGTGGTCACCAGCAAGTATTTTTATGGTGAGCTCTCTAAAAACGGAATCCACCCAAATGATGGTGGCCGTGAAAACAGTTTGCAGCAACTCATCCACCGAGTCACCAAAACGATTACAGACTGGGGTACGGAAGGGGGCTACTTCGCCACGAAAGAGGATGGAGATGCATTTTATGACGAGTTGAGCTGGCTTTGCTTGCATCAATACGGAGCGTTCAATAGCCCCGTTTGGTTTAACGTAGGCCTAAATCATGAGTATGGGGTTACCGATACGGGTAACAAGACCATTTATGGTTGGGATGCTAAAAAGAAAAAGGCTGTAGCCGTCGATCCATACATTCGCCCTCAAGCTTCTGCGTGTTTCATTATTTCTGTTGAAGATTCGATCGACGATATTTGGAAGCTAATGGGCGAAAGTGCTAGACTCTTCAAGTTTGGCTCTGGAGTTGGGGCCGATTGGTCCAAACTGCGCTCTAGTCAAGAATTCCTTTCGGGTGGGGGTACACCTTCTGGGCCTGTTTCGTTTATGAAGGTTCAAGATGCGACGGGCGGAACCATCAAAAGCGGAGGAAAAACCCGTCGGGCTGCCATCATGCAGACCTTGAAAATTTGGCATCCAGATGTCGAAGAATTTATTGGATCCAAACAAGAGGAAGAAAAAAAGGCATGGGCTCTTATTGAACAGGGCTACGATGGCTCATTCAATGGTCCTGCTTACGGATCTGTCGCTTTTCAGAACGTGAATCAATCCGTTCGTGTTAACGACGAATTTATGTCGGCCGCCGATGATAACGCGGCATTCGGATTTCGTGCGGTTAAAACGGGCGAAGTGATCAGAGAGGTGAACGCGGCCTCTTTGCTAGATCAAATCGCACAAGGAACGCATGTATGCGGAGATCCAGGCGTTCAATACGAAGACACCATTCAACGTTGGCACACATGTAAGAATCACGGAGATATCAACTCGAGCAATCCCTGCTCTGAGTATATGTTTTTGGATGACTCCGCATGCAATTTGGCATCGCTCAACCTGCGTAAATTCCAAACGGAAGACGGAACCATCGATGTGTCCCGCTACCGCGCCGCGGCTCGTATTTATATCACGGCTATGGAAATCCTGGTAGATAATGCAGGCTATCCATCCGCCTCCATCGCTGAAAACTCCCATAAATATCGTCCCTTAGGTCTTGGTTTCGCGAATCTTGGTGCACTTCTTATGTCGATGGGTTTGCCCTACGACAGTGACGAGGGCCGGGCCGTTGCTGGTGCACTGATGGCTATCGAACACTCGGAAGCATACGCGCGGTCGGCAGAGATTGCTGCGAATCCTAAAATCGGCACATTCGACGGATACGCCGACAACCGGGAGCCTTTCCTCGAAGTAATGCGCATGCACCGCGACGCCGTAGACACCATCCATTCCTCTTGCCCTGAATACTTAGTAGAGGCCGCCCGCCAGTCCGCGGACAGAATGGTGGCTTTGGGCGAAGTACATGGATATCGCAATGCACAATCAACGGTCCTTGCACCGACCGGAACTATCGGTTTCATGATGGACTGCGATACCACTGGAGTGGAGCCAGACATCGCACTAGTCAAATACAAGTTGTTGGCTGGAAAGGGAGATGGAATGCTCAAAATCATCAACAAGACGGTTCCAGAGGCGCTCCAGAAGCTTGGTTATTCCGATAAAAAAGTTGCCGCTATCCTCAAGTTTATTGAGAAAAACGACACCATTGAAGGTGCGCCCAAGCTAAAAGATGAACACCTTCCAGTTTTCGATTGTGCATTTAAGCCGTTCAAAGGCAACCGATCCATTCACCACATGGGTCACATTAAAATGATGGCTGCGGCACAACCATTCATTTCAGGTGCTATTTCGAAAACAGTCAACATGCCTGAAACTACGACCGTCGAAGAGATTGCCGATGCGTATATGCAGGGATGGAAGCTAGGGCTCAAGGCTGTCGCTATTTATCGCGAAAACTCCAAAAGAAGCCAGCCTCTTTCTACTTCAAAAGGAGGAAACACTAAAAATGCCGTCGAAAGCTCGGGAGACGGCCGCGTGGGCACTGCCGAACCCGAAATCAGAGTTGTGGAGCGCGTAGTTCATACTTCCGTACGCCACCGCCTTCCGGACGAACGCCCTTCGGTTACCCATAAGTTTTCCATTGCGGGTCACGAAGGTTACCTGCACATCGGGATGTATCCTGATACCAAAATGCCGGGTGAGATTTTCATCACCATGGCAAAAGAAGGCTCCACCATCTCAGGGTTGATGGATGCATTCGCGACCTCAATTTCAATCGCGTTGCAATACAACGTGCCGCTAGAAGATCTGTGTAACAAGTTCAGCCACATGCGCTTCGAGCCAAATGGTTTTACGAACAATCGGCAGATTCCGATTGCTAAATCAATAATGGATTACATCTTCCGCTACTTGGCTTTGCGTTTTATCGCACAGCCAGTCGTGCAAGCTGTTAAACCAAAAATAGTGGAGCCAGCAGAAGACATCGAACAAGTAGACATGTTTGTTGCTCAGCCTACAGAAAGTGTTATAGACCCATTAGTCGGAAGCACAGTAGATGACTTTTTGGATCGAACATCCTCCGTATCACCTACGTCAACGGTTACGGCGGCGTCTGCGAAGGAGAATTCAACATTTGCCAATCAGGAAGATGCGCCACCATGTTCAAATTGCGGAAGCATTACGGTGCGAAGCGGAGCATGTTATTCGTGTCCAAACTGTGGCAATACGAGTGGGTGTGGTTAAGGCACCCGCGGCGCCTTAAGGCCGCAAAGAAATTCCGATGGGAGCCGGGGGGCTATCGTCGGGATGATACACCTCAAGACTCGGTCTTCAGTACTGGGTCTGGTTAACGGGGAGCGTCCGGTGGTTGGTGGGACCGCCGGACGCCATTTTTTTGTGGCAACCGTTCTTTGGTCGTTGGGCGTGCTTCATCGGACTGGAAGAAATCAACGGAGACGGATGCAATATCCTCCGGCTGCTGAATGGTATGTTGATTTCTTCAACGTCCTCAAAATCACCCCCAACGACCCTACGGTTGCCAATCCAAAACGACACCTTTGATTTAGTATTCAGCGTTCTCAAAAGCATGCTTCACACTCTCTGTCGGTAGGCAATTGAAACAGCTCTTTGGACTTCAATGTCTTGACATCAAGGGTTTTTTCTTCTTTGGTGGCCAAGGCAATTCGGGGCAAAAAGAAATACCTAACAAGAGTTGGGTCCGGAAGGAGTTAGATTGGTGATTATTCTTCGACGAAATGACAAAGCTGGCTCACATATTTACGCTTCTTGTGTTGATGGCGGCTGTACCCCGTCTTTACGGACAAGAATTGGTCAAGGACATTCGACTGGGCTCCGCGCCTTCCCAACCACGAGCCATGGTCCCGGTGGGAGATCATTTCTTTTTTGAGGCATGGACGGACGAAAACGGACGGGAGTTATGGGTTTCAGATGGAACTGCCGCTGGTACCAAAATGGTAATCGATATCGCTCCAGGAGCCGAGTCTTCTAGGGCCGAACCTCTCGTCGCTATTGGCAACATCCTCTACTTCAATACGCAGAATCCGGGCGCTTTCTGGAAGACGGACGGCACGGAGGTGGGCACCGAAAAACTAGTGGAGTTTTGGAGTGGATCGGCTAGGCGGGCCTGGGTGGTCGGAAACATCGTTTTTTTTATTCACCACCCAGGAAACGGAGGCCTCTTGTGGTATACGGATGGAACACCGTCCGGAACACGATATGCAAATGAATTCGGAGCTGGGCAGCCAACGACCGACAATATTGGGGATGATCTGGTAGTTTTCGGCGGCTCAGTGTACTTCACAGCTTCACAGAGCGGCCTTAACGCTGCCGTTTGGAAAATACAACCTCCAAACATGATTCCTGAAAAGGTGCTACTGGAAATATTCCACCCTTTAAGACTTTTGGCGACTCCAACAAAATTGTTCATCCTGAATGTTGAAACGCGGGAGATCAATTCACTGTGGGTGTCTGAAGACCCTTTAAATGAAGCCACGAAGGTTGCCGTATTTTCCGGTCGTGGTCCCTCCTCCGATGCCAGATTTATTGGCTCTAATAATGAATGGGTTTACTTCAATGCGGAAGATGGGATTCACGGGTTTGAACCCTGGGTTTCGGACGGGACGACGAGTGGAACCCAAGTTTTAAGGGATGCCAATCCGGGTGCCGGTAGTTTTTTTGTAGGGGAATCAATGGCATTCAACAACGACTTTTTCTTCGCCATGCCGGATCCCGTATTCGGTCAGGAATTGTGGAAAACAGATGGCTCAGAGGACGGGTTAAGCTTGTTCAAAGATATTAATCTCGGGCTGGGGCACGCATCCGTTCAAAATCTATTCGTAACAGATCGAGGGATGGTATTTAGTGCGACGGACGGTGTACATGGTAATGAGCTCTGGATTACAACCGGCTTGTCCCATCAAACGGAAATGATTTCGGACATAAATCCCGGCGCTAATAGTTCATCGCCCGGGGCCTTCTTGCAACTCGGAGACTACCTTTACTTCAGCGCGACACAAGAAGATACAGGGAAAGAGCTCTGGCGGCTGGACCTATCTACCATTACGACGGACATTGATCGTGCGCCTGTCATACCACAGCACTACACAGTTTCCCCTGCCTCTCCGAATCCATTTAGCAGCGTGACTCAGTTATCGTATGATTTCCCTCCTGGATATGTGCGAATAGACCTCTTCAATGCGCTGGGTCAGCTGGTGATGAATCTGTATGATGGCTATCAGCATGCTAGACTTGCAGATGTTTCCGTGAATGCTGGCGGCCTGGTTTCGGGAATCTATTATGTTCGATTTCTAACAGGGTCTTTTATCACAACTCGGAAAGTAGTACTGGTCAGGTAGAGCTCCGATTTACAAACGGTGTATGTGTATCGATGGAGATCAAAGAGTGTTTCGACGGCGAAACAGTTTTGAAGGTGGCACATCAGGGTGATAGGCGTTTTTAGGCTGTTTTGAGAGCTTTTGTGGTTTGGTAGCGGCGCGGCACGGCGCTTGCAAAAGGTTAAGCAAGAATGACACACACCGTGTTACTCACCGGGCGAGAGTCACTCGCCAAAACCTCTACCGAGACACTGCAATGAAAAACTTCCTAACACTCGCCCTCTTCGCTCTTACTCTTGTTTCAACTGCTTCTGCACAGAGCAACAAAGCTAGCCAGCAAGTTGCCATCAACGTCGCTCAAATCTCTGTCATCGCTGTTCAAGGCAACATCAACATGGTAATCGCTTCAGCTACTGCCGGACAAGCTCCTGACGCTGCCACCGCTTCTGCCACGTACTCCGTTACGACGAATGGTAAAAACCAGAAGATCTCAGCTCAGCTAGACCGCGCAATGCCAACCGGACTTTCACTTTTCGCTACGATGGAAGCTCCTTCAAAAGCCAAGTCAAACGGCAAAGTATCTCTTTCAAACAAAGCTTCTGATCTAGTAACAAGCATCACTTCAGTTAACCAAGCCGGTTTGGCTCTCAACTACGAAGCAGTTGCAACGGTAGACGCTACTCCGGACAACGTTGTTCGCACCGTCACTTACACGATCACAAACAACTAAGAAATCCTTCGGTAGAGGATCGCTTCCAAAAGAAGCATTACACGGGGCGGGCCAAAGGCCCGCCCCGTGTTTCGTTTAACCAAAGTGAAGAATGAACTCGAGCAAAACATTCTTCCCAATTCACGACCGATGTTATACCTTTAGTCCATGAACATCTTTCTGACAGGAGCCACCGGGTTTATTGGACGCGCCCTCGTTTTGCGACTAAAACAAGACGGACATCAACTCACCGCCTTCGTGCGCGATGAAAAAAGCGCGCGATTGTCTTTGGGACCCGAGTGTTCATTTTTCAATATGAATGAATCGGATTCAGCACTTTCAAAAGTCTTGGCTGAATCGGATGCCGTCATCAATCTTGCGGGCGAACCGTTACTCGGAAAACGATGGGATGAGAAACGATTGGAATCAATTCGGAAAAGTCGAATAGATTTGACTCGCCGATTGGTGGACGCGATGACCCTCGAAACAGCTCCCAGCGTTTTTGTGTCTGCTAGTGCTGTAGGAATTTACGGAGATGGCGGTGATGCGATCTTGACGGAAGAGTCGGAGTCTGGAACGGATTTTTTGGCGACGCTATGTCGAGACTGGGAATTTGAAGCCATTAGAGCACGGGACAAAGGAGTGCGGGTTATTCGAATTAGAACTGGTGTGGTTTTGGGCCGAGGGGGAGGAGCGCTTGAACAAATGCTTACGCCTTTTAAATTTGGAGTCGGCGGGCCTATCGGCACCGGAAATCAATATGTACCCTGGATTCATATCGAGGATCTTGTTGACCTAGTAGTCGCGGGATTGGAAAAGCCAACCATGTCAGGTGCATTTAACGCAACAGCTCCATTGCCAGTACCGTTTCGCGAGTTTGCAACTGCCCTTGGGAAACAACTGAATCGTCCTGCTTTTTTGCCGGTTCCAGAATTTGCCGTCAAACTTCTTTTTGGAGACGCATCGGTCGTGCTCTTGCAGGGCCAACGGGCCATTCCAGCCCATGCCCAAAAAATGGGCTTTACGTTTCAATATGCTACGTTGGAATCAGCTCTGAAAGATTTATTGTAGATGCTTTTGTTTCGCGTTCGATGCCCTGTTGTTTCGCTATCGAAACACTTTCAAGGATGGCACGAAGTGGTGATTGCCTGTTTTTGGCTGTTTTGAGGGTTTTTGTGGTTTGGTAGCGGCGCGGCACGGCGCTTGCAAAAGGTTAAGCAAGAATGACACACACAGTGTTACTCGCCAAAACCTCTACCGAGAACGACCATGAAAAATCTACTTACACTCGCCCTCTTCGCTCTTACTCTTGTTTCAACTGCTTCAGCACAGAGCAACAAAGCTAGCCAGCAAGTTGCCATCAACGTCGCTCAGATCTCTGTCATCGCTGTTCAAGGCAACATCAACATGGTAATCGCTTCAGCTACTGCCGGACAAGCTCCTGACGCTGCCACCGCTTCTGCCACGTACTCCGTTACGACGAATGGTAAAAACCAGAAGATCTCAGCTCAGCTAGACCGCGCAATGCCAACCGGACTTTCACTTTTCGCTACGATGGAAGCTCCTTCAAAAGCCAAGTCAAACGGCAAAGTATCTCTTTCAAACAAAGCTTCTGATCTAGTAACAAGCATCACTTCAGTTAACCAAGCCGGTTTGGCTCTCAACTACGAAGCAGTTGCAACGGTAGACGCTACTCCGGACAACGTTGTTCGCACCGTCACTTACACGATCACAAACAACTAAGAAATCCTTCGGTAGAGGATCGCTTCCAAAAGAAGCATTGCAAGGGGCGGGCCAAAGGCCCGCCCCTTGCTTCGTTTTGGTCAAAGAGCGAAAAGCGTGGTTGGCCAGAGATCAACCCAGAAAATTCGAATTTTGAGTTATGCCTGAACTCTGGAGGTACTCAATCATATACCACGTTCATCTACAGATTGGATTATGCGTTTTAAAGACAAAGTCGTTTTGATAACTGGAGCGAGCTCCGGAATTGGTGCTGACGCCGCAAGAGCATTTGCAAAAGAAGGGGCACACGTATTTCTAGCGGCACGTCGGGAAGATCGCGGTGAACAAGTCGCCCAAGAAATTCGGCAGGAAGGTGGCTCCGCGACGTTTTACAAAGCCGACATGGCCAAGAGAAGCGACATCGCGAATATGGTTGCGGCATGTGTTCAGACGTATGGAAAGCTTGATATCGCATTCAATAATGCAGGAATTGAGGGTGACTTTTTTGTTGAAAGTCATCTACATTCAGAAGAAGCCTGGGACCAAACCTTAGCCGTAAATTTGACGGGGGTTTGGCTGTGTATGCGCCATCAGATTCCTGAAATGTTAAAACACGGAAAGGGAGCAATTGTCAACATGGCCTCGATGGCGGGTGTCAAAGGGTTCCCTGGCAGTTCAGGATATGCAGCGAGTAAATTTGGTGTGGTTGGCATAACAAAGGCCGCCGCACTGGAATATATTCAACAAGGCATTCGGATAAACTGCGTTTGTCCGGCTGTTATTCGCTCAGAGATGGCAGAAAAGATTTTCTTGACTTCCGAGGAATCTAGCACGGCTACTGCCGCTTCGCATCCAATTGGAAGAATTGGGGAGGCGAGAGAGATAACCAATGCCGTAATGTGGCTTGCCTCAGACGAAGCATCTTTTGTGGTCGGCGAAGCGCTTCAAGTTGACGGCGGGCTTGGCGCGTAATATTGGACCCCTTTGAACGTTATTGAGTAGAAGTCAGATAATTTGACCAAAAGAGTTTTGTCGGTGAAGTCCACTTTTCGCGAATATGGAGTTATAGCAGCCCTGATCATCGTATCAGTGAGCGGCTACCTGTTGTTTTCACAAAACAAAGAGGATATCCTCGCCTACTCATTGGATGTGCTCGGCACCAAACTGGTCGCACTAATTGACGATGATTCAGCAAAAATGAGAGTTTCTGTGGCGTTTGACCGCTTTCAGCAACAGGTGATGAACCAAGAGGTGTCCTCAGAACAGGTTGAATTGATTGCAGCAAATGTGCTTAATCTATCACATTCTGGAGCTCGACTGTCGCCTGAAGAAGCTGAATTGGTCCTAACCATGAAGCCGGAGTCGTTTGCGTCCAGTTTGCCCGCTCCGTCCTCCTCTCCGCTCCCGCCTACAGCACGCAGTATGCCTGACTCACCAGAACCGGTCGTGGTCAACTATCCAGCTAATTTGACTCGGCTGGGGGAAAATTTGGAGGCAATGTTTCAGTTTTCGAGCACCGTTGAAGGCCAGAACAACACCGCAACTCGCTTTATTCGATTCGAGTCAGATGATCAGGGCATTCATGTCATAGTTGACCCTGAGCTAGAAAAAGAATTCCGATCCGGTACATTTTGGCCCGCAACAGATAAGTTGGATAAGAAAAAGATGGTTCGCTGGAAAAAGGAGCTAGAAAAAGACATCGAAAAAAGATCAGAGTGGTTTGAATCTGAGGCGATGAAGCTTGCTAACCTTGAGCATACAGAGGGTCAAAACCTAGAGCGATCGGCAAGAATCAAGCTGTTAACCCAACTCCGACACCTTCAGTCCATGGGGATTTCTGCGAATGCCGATTCAGTTTCACTAAGCCTGGAAATTGCAAACATCGTTTCCTCCGTGCAAGCTGAGATCGAATCCGTCATAGTTAGTTCACGTGCCATATCAGTTGTGCGCTCCGATTCTCTCGGAAGTCGTCGCCAATAAAATCAAATCCTGCCAACCCGTCGCGTACTATGAAAATCGCCAAACGATTCCGCTGGGAAGGAGCACATCGTCTCCCGTGGCATGATGGCCCCTGTAAGGATCTTCATGGTCATTCGTATGAAATGTTCGTCGAAGTTGAAGGCACTCCCGATCAAAACGGACTGCTTTTAGACTTCAAACATCTGAAGCGTGCATTGATGCCGTTGATCGATGAATGGGATCATGCCACTCTGATTGCCCAAAATGACGAGCAGCTCCTAAAGATCATGCGGGATGCTAAATGGAGGCACGCCGTACTTCCCTACGACACAACGGCAGAAAACATCTGCATTTTTGTCGCAAATTATTTGATTGAGTCCTCACGCGAAATGCTGGAAGAACGCCTAATCCATACTGTTCGCGTTAGAGTCTCAGAAACAGAGACGTGTTACGCCGAAGCAGTTAGAACCCTTGCTTGAATTGGAATCTGATCCAATTGGTCGTCGAAAATGCTCAACTACGTTCGTTCGTCCCTAGATCAAGGGAAAATGCCCAATTCCATGTAAGAAACGGCCACTTTGTCAATAGCATTGATGAATGCAGCCGTTCTTAGATCCGTACCCACCCGAATTGCTATTTCTCGAATCTCGGTATAAGCACCAGCCATTGTTTCTTCTAATCCAGATTTAACCAGATCGATTTCATCCGCACCGGCCGTTACTTTAGCCATTTCAGAATCTACCAAGTCAATTCCAACAGCGCCGGCCATTGCACGCACAATGCGTTCATTGCTTGCTTGCTCAAAACGTTTACTCATTCGTCCAAAACGAACGTGAGAAAGGTTTTTGAGCCATTCAAAATAGGAAACGGTTACGCCGCCCGCATTAAGATATACGTCAGGGAGAATCATAACTCCCATTTTAAGCAAAATGGCATCTGCGTCTGCAGTGACGGGTCCATTTGCTGCCTCACCAATAATCTTGGCTTGAATCCTGCCTGCATTCTCGCCGGTGATTACGCTTTCAAGGGCAGCTGGAATTAAGATTTCGCACGGAAGCTCTAGCGCTTTTGAGGAGTCCAATATGTTTGTCGCGCCAGGAAAATTAAGTATGGAACCCGTCGCCTTGCGATGGGCCATAACTTCTTCAACATCCAATCCATCAGGATTATGAATTGCCCCCTCGTATTCTGCCAACCCAACTATCGTGCTGCCGCCTTCTTGCATAAACTTGGCAGCATGATAACCCACATTACCCAAACCTTGAACGACCACCCGTTTGTCTGCTAATCCGGTTTTTAAACCGATTTTAGTCATATCCTCTTCGACTGAGCACGCTTCCCGAATTCCAAAGAACGTTCCAAGTCCCGTCGCCTCAGTCCTCCCGCGAACTCCGCCCAATGTCACTGGTTTTCCGGTAACACATGCAGCTGCGGTAAGAGGATCGTTGGTCAGTGACCGATACGTGTCAACAATCCAAGCCATTTCTTTCGGACCGGTACCGTAATCAGGCGCGGGAACGTCGATTCCAGGGCCAATGAAATTTTTTGACACCAACTCAAAGGTATATCGGCGGGTAATCCGTTCGATTTCAGCTTCGGAGTAATTCTTCCGATTGATTTTGATCCCTCCTTTTGCTCCTCCAAAAGGAACATCGACGATTGCACACTTATACGTCATTAAGGTAGCAAGCGCTGCAACTTCGTCTTCGTTTACATTATCCGCGAAACGGATCCCCCCTTTAGTTGGCAATTTATGTTGGCTGTGCTCCGACCTCCAAGCTTGAATTACTTCAATTGAACCATCATCTTTTTTAAGAGGGAATTCCATTTTATACATGGAATTGCACGTTCTAATTTGTTTGAGCAGACCTTCTGGATGTGACGTGTGTGCTGCAGCTTTTTCAAACATTCTGTCAACTTGCTGAAGAAAACTAATGCTAGACATGTGGAATGTTGGGGTAATTCAAAATGTGGAAAGTTCTATCTTGAAGGCTACTGTCTGTGCTCATTAAAAGCAACGAAAGCACCACTTTATTTCAGTTCTACATGTCGTACAACGATGCCTCATATTTGTTATTAGGAAGTCCTGTAGAGCAGTCTCTTTCACCATTAATACACAACACGGCATTTAGATGCCTGGGTTTACCTAGCAGATACGCAGCTCAAGAAATCGCGAAAAGCCAAGTCGCAACGTCGATTAAGCACATAGATGGTGAGCATATTTTCGGGGCGAACGTGACTATTCCATACAAACAGGCTGTTTTGCCTTATTTGGATGGGATCTCACCGGTCGCGAAGCGGGTAGGCGCCGTTAATACAATTTATTTCGCTAACGGCCGAAAAATGGGCCATAATACGGACGTAGAGGGCTTTTTAAAACCTTTGTCCGCATTGGGATTGCAACCCAAACATGTAGTTATTTTGGGATCCGGAGGGGCGGCGCGCGCCGTAATGGTTGCGGCCGAAGAAGGCCTCAAGGCGAGCCGAATTTCAGTAGTATCCAGAAACCTCCTCTCGGCCCGCGCCGCGTGTCATGACCTTCAAATTGGTGAGGCCTGGGACTTCTCAAGCTTAGACCAGCTAATTCCTGATGCCTCGCTAATTGTAAACGCTACACCCGTCGGAATGTGGCCAAAAATTGACACATCGCCCATTCCTGATTCGATCACTTTCCTGCCATCCCAGACGATCTACGATTTGGTTTATAACCCCGAGGAAACCAGGCTGCTTCAGGCTGCCCGTGTCCAGGGAGCCCGAACCCTTGGCGGCTTGTCGATGCTAATTGCACAGGCCGCTGCTTCATTCAAAATTTGGACCGGTCTTGAAATGCCGGTTGATGCGGTAGAAATGGCATTGAAGACGCACTTAGATTTGACATAAAATGGTATTTTACTGTCGTGAGGCCATCTCCACGTAGGAGGGTTTTGCTTCAAACCGCCCGGGTACCTTTTCATCCTCATTCATCTCGATTCCCATGGATTCTGCGCCCTCAAATCATCCTGATTTAACCCTTCATCATCTTGAAGAAGATGTCCTTGAGCGGTCTAAAACCATTCCATCGGCTTGGTACGTCCACCCTTCATACCACGATTTGGATCGAAAATTCGTTTTCTCCCGTTCGTGGCAATACGTGTGCTCCTCGGCCCGCTTGCCGGGCGCCGGCGACTATGTGACGGATATCATTGCCGGCAATCCCATTATTCTGGTTCGGGACAAAGATGGTGTATTGAAAGCCTATTACAACGTGTGCAAACACCGGGGAGGACCGTTGGCGATGGACGAATGCGGACACGCGAAGGTGCTTCAATGCAAGTATCACGGATGGACCTATTTGCTGGATGGTTCGCTAAGGGGAGTCCCCCGCTTCGACCGAACAGAACTTTTTGACAAAAAGGATTTTGGCCTCACTCCCATTGCTGTTAGAGAGTGGCAAGGAATGGTTTTTTTGTGTCTTGAACCATCCTTCGCCCCCCCTTTTGAAGAGGTAGTTGCCGGAATTGCCGAGCGAATTTCCCCATTGAGCCTAGCGGACCTTCAGTTTCACAAAAGAGATGTCTACAAAGTGGAATCCAATTGGAAAGTGTATGTGGACAACTATCTCGAAGGATACCACATCCCATTGGTTCATCCAGGCCTAATGACCGTACTCGATTTTCGGTCCTATCAAACGGAAACCCATGCCCACTATTCGCTACAAAACAGTCCGATTAAAGAAGGTGATCATGCGTATGGATCTTCGTCTGATCAAGCCTATTACTACTTTATCTTTCCAAATATGATGTTGAACATCCTGCCAGGCCGCTTGCAAGTTAATCGGGTCGACGCAACACGTCCAGACGGGTGTGCAACTGTGTTTGACTATTACTATTCAGATATTTCCCAAACTAACTTGGATGGTAAAATAAAAGAAGACCTCGCGTTCAGCGACCTGGTGCAGGCGGAGGACGTCGAGATTTGTGAGTATGTTCAACGTGGGCTTTCATCCAATGCGTATGACCAAGGTCGTTTTTCGTATGACCTAGAAGGAGGCGTTCATCATTTTCAACAGAGCCTTAAGCGGTCTTATCGCGTGGCGCGGGAGGCCTTACTAACGAAGTGATCGCACCATCCATTTTTTCACAACCCGTTTTGGCCGGCTTTTCGACAAGAAAAGGCGGGGTCAGCCCATCGCCCTACGAAAGCCTTAACCTGGGCCTATCTACCACCGATTCGAACGAGAACGTCTTAAAAAATAGATCGTTAGCATCAGGTTATTTTGGATTGACACCAGATAACATGGCCATTGCGGGTCAAGTCCATGGAAGCGATGTTTTAGTGGTTGAAAAGCCAGGATTGTATCAAGGATTTGACGGCCTCGTCACCAATCAATCCGATTTGTTGTTGAGCATTTCCGCCGCCGATTGTGCAGCGATATTGCTAGCGGATGCACAGACAAATACGATCGGAGCGTGCCATGCAGGATGGCGCGGTCATGTGGACGGTGTCATCGATAACTCCATTGACCAAATGATAAATTTGGGGGCTGATCCCGCCCGAATACGTGCGTATGTGAGCCCTTGCATTTCAGCGAAGCACTTTGAAGTAGGAGAAGAAGTCGCGGCCCAATTCTCATCATCCTTCGTTGAACGTAGGCCTCACTGGCCAAAACCACACATCAATCTCACGGCATCCATATTTGCCAACCTAGTTCGATGCGGCGTTCAATCGCATCACATTGAATGTTCTTCGCAATGCACTACTGCCAATTCTGATCTATTTTTCTCCCATCGGGGCCAAAATGGGGTTACCGGACGAATGATGGGCTTTATTTGTACTTCAACAACTTCTCGCACTCATGCATCGCGAGCCTATCTTCTTGACAAACCAGTAGCATCTTCTGTTCAAAAGGCGCGTTGAACTTCTTCATGAAAAGAGCCATGAAATCTGCCCTGAAAATTGCGATCGTGCAGTTCAACCCAGTCGTCGGCGACGTCGCTGGAAATGCGCGGCGTATTATTGATCTTGCTCTGGAAGCGGCTGAGAAAGGTGCAGACATCGCCGTTTATCCAGAACTTTGTCTGATTGGCTACTCCCATCACGACCTCCTTGATAACGACTACGTTGTCTCAAGTATCGAGCACGCCTTAGCGTGGATTCACCAACATGTGCCCCCACATATGGCTTTGGTGGTTGGAACGGTTCGGCGAAACCCCTCGAAAACTGGAAAGAAATTATTCAATTCAGCCGCTTTTTTAGAATTGGACAAACCCGCACAATTCGTTGACAAGATGTTGCTGCCCACGTATGACCTATACGACGAATACCGGTACTTTGAACCTGCAAAGGCACAATCACCCATTTCCTTCCGCGGCACAAAACTCGGCATTCACATTTGCGAGGACATGTGGAATCTGGAAAAGTATGCGAACTACCTCATTTATGAACGCAATCCATTGGAAGAGTTGATCGATAAAGGGGCTGAAATTTTAATCAACCTTTCCGCCTCTCCTTTTTCTCATGGAAGACATGACCTTCGAACCAATTTGATTCAAGATATATGTAGGCAATATCGCGTTCCGTTTTTGATGTCGAACCAGGTTGGAGCAAATACGGAGATGGTTTTTGATGGCGATAGCCGTGTGCATGCCGCCAACGGAGACCTTCTAAGATGTGCTCCCTCCTTCGAAGAAACCGTTCTTTACTGGGACAATACCGACCTCACACCGCTTGAAATACCAACTCACGACCGAATCGAAGACCTTTTTATCGCATTAGTCTGTGGCATTCGGGAATACGACAAAAAAACAGGCATTTTCAACAAACTACTTGTCGGATTATCAGGCGGAATAGACTCGGCGGTAACTGCTGCTTTAGCGGTAGAAGCAGTTGGTGCCCATAGAGTTATGGGAATAACGATGCCTTCAAAATATTCTTCCGAAGGCAGCGTCACCGATTCAATGTCGCTCGCTGACAATTTGGGTATACCCTGTCATACTATTCCCATCGAAGATACTATTGAGTCGTTCAAGAATATTTTGGAGCCCATATTTCAAGGGACGACAGAAGGATTGGCAGAAGAGAATATTCAAGCACGGACTCGGGGACTAACCTTGATGGCCGTTTCCAATAAGTTTAACCACCTCGTGCTTGCTACTGGCAACAAAAGTGAAATGGCTATGGGATATGCCACACTTTACGGCGACATGGCGGGTGGGCTTGCTGTTCTTGCAGACGTTTTCAAAGTTGATGTGTATCTCCTGGCCACGTATATCAACCAAAGAGCAGGAAGAGTGTTGATTCCGGCTTCAACCATTTCGAAACCTCCTTCTGCCGAACTGCGGCCGGATCAACTCGATCAAGACTCCTTGCCGCCCTACCCTGTTCTAGACGAAATTCTACGTCTGTACATTGAGGAAAGACTCGACGTCCATGCTATTTGCAAAACGCTGGGTCATCCCAAATCTTTTGTTTTGGGCATTCTTTCGTCGGTAGATCGCAACGAATACAAACGCAAACAAGCCGCTCCAGCGCTCAGAGTTAGCAAAAAGGCTTTTGGAACGGGTAGAAGAATTCCAATTGTGATGAAGCTTGACCGTTTAGGGCTTGAAACGTTAAAACAAGAATTGAAGATAGAGGCTCATGCATGATTGACTACGTTTCAGGCAAACTAGCCTCAAAAAAACCAACCGAAGCAGTCATTGACGTTGGGGGAATTGGCTACAAAGTGCTGATTCCGACTTCAACCTTTGAAAATCTACCCGCCAAGGGAGGTTTGGTGACCTTAGTCACTCATCATTACGTTCGCGAAGACGCTATCACGTTGTTCGGTTTTGTTTCTGAGGACGAGCGTACTGTATTCAACATGATGCTTGCGGTCTCCGGAGTGGGCCCCAAACTGGCATTGGCTGCTCTTTCCGCCATGCGTCCTTCCGAAATACGAGACCGGATTATCGAGGGAGACAGCGCAATGCTCACCCGGATTCCGGGTGTTGGACGAAAAACGGCTGAACGAATAATTATCGAGCTACGAGACCGATTCGAAAAAACGGCATGGGGAGATGTTCAACCTGGATCAGTACATTCTGGAGCTGATTCTTCATTCCGTACGGATGCGATGGCTGCGCTAGAAGCTCTTGGTTTGTCTCGATCGGCGGCTGAAAAATCGGTGATCACCGTGCTAAGGAAAAATCCAGAGATTAACAGTGCCGAAGCCCTAATTCGACTTGCCCTCAGGTCGTAGACTTGGTTCTTTGTTGCCACCACCGTCAAATCCCGCTCCCTTTTCCAAATAAACGGTCTGAGTTGGGAAGGCGAATTCGATTTCTCTGTCTGTAAATTCGCGATGGATTGAGAGATTTATTTCCTGTTGGATATCCATCATCACAACGTATTCGGGCACTAAAACGTAGTACACGACTTCGAAGTTGATCGAAAAATCCGCAAAAGTTTTCAGATGGCTGCGATCAAAACGAACATTTTCTTGTGCTTCCACCACCGCTTTTAGTAAATCTGGAATTTCTTTCAGTTTTTCGTGCGGCGTGTCATAAGTAACCCCGATTGCAAATAACGCTCGGCGTTCATTCATACGTCTGTAGTTACGTACTCGACTTCCTAGCAGGTCATTGTTAGAAAAGATGATCAACTCACCGGATAAACTGCGAAGCCGGGTGGTCTTGATACCAATGTGCTCTACCGTTCCAGAAAACTCCCCTACAACCAAAAATTCTCCATACGAAAACGGTTGATCGGCAATTATAGATACGTAGGCCAGAAGATCAGACAACACATTTTGCAAAGCCAACGCAATGGCAATACCACCAATTCCGAGACCAGCAACCAGCGCGGTAATATCGATTCCGAAATTATCGAGCATGAGTAGCAGGACAATCACCCAAATCAAGAACGTGAACACCAATCCCATCGCACGTGCAGCAGTAATCTTGGTGTTATCAGTCTCGTTCGACTTTAGATACCAGCCTACGAGCATCTTTATCAGACCGTTTCCTGATAACCCAAATTGAAGGGCAAATCCCAAGGTCACAAGATGATCGAGAAACGGCAGTTCCGGCGATTCAATGGGGAAAAACTTGACAGCCACATAAAAAGAAACAAGGATCAGAAAAAACGACCTAAGTCCATGCAAAACTTCCGCAACTATATCATCGACTCGGTTTTCCGTTTTTGCTGAAAGGGCCGAAATACGGGTGAAAACAATCTTTTTGATTAAAATCAAGACCGCGGCAATTACCAAGGTAATTCCGATCAATTCGAGCCAAGCTAAGAGGCTCATATCCAAAATTTGTATTTCTAAAAAGGTCGAATTCATGATGACTCGTTAAGGATTAAAAAATCGCAGGTTTTCTAAAAGACGTCTCAATTTACTGCTTCTACAACTACCCGGTGCTTGAGTTTACCCTTCGAGGCCAGTAACTCCGCATTGAGAATGGCGCCTCCGGCTGCGCCCCGCACCGTATTGTGAACCAAGCATACGAACTTAAGATCAAGGATCGAACAATGTCTTAAACGACCAACACTTACGGTCATTCCTCCTCCCAAGCCAACATGCCTGCGAGGTTGTGGGTAGGTTGGGTCGGTCAGGTACACCAGAGCCCGTTCTGGGGATCCCGGTAATTTGGAAACTTCCTCTGGAATTACAAACCCCGTGATTGCACGGATCGCCGATTGCACAGACACATCAGGCGTATTTAATTTGACGGAAACGCAGGCCATGTGCCCGTCTATGACCGGTACGCGGGTGCATTGAGCACTGACTCGGAACGCCGCATTTTGGACCGCATCACCAATAAGCGTTCCAAGCATTTTCAAGGGCTCTGACTCCACTTTTTCTTCCTCCCCAGAAATAAACGGGACCACGTTCGCCACTGCATCCAAGGAGGAAACACCTGGATATCCTGCTCCGGAAAGTGCTTGCATCGTCGTAACGTGGACTAGTTCAATCCCAAATATGTCACTTAGCGGTTTCAAGGCCATCGTCAAGCCCACGCTCGCGCAATTTGGATTGGTAACGATAAAACCGTCACTTCCCCACTTCTGATGATCTATGAGTTTAATATGGTCAGAGTTTACCTCTGGAATCAACAACGGAACGTCAGAATTCATCCGGAAATTGCGCGCATTCGAAATCACTGGGTATCCAGCCCGTGCATAGGTCTCCTCTATTTGACCAGCAACTGAGGAATCAAGACCAGAAAAGACAAAATCACACTCGAGTAACGACTCGTGAGCATTTTGCACTTCAATTTTTGCAACTTTGGAAGGCAGTGGCGTGTCCTCAAGCCAATGCACAACGTCGCCGTACCGTTTGCCGGCTGACCTTTCTGAAGCCGCCAACGCACTGATCTCAAACCATGGATGATTCGTCAATAAGGCGACAAATTTCTGTCCGACAGCTCCAGTAGCTCCCAGAATTCCCACTCTAAGCTTCATTATTGAAATCCGTTAATCCGCGCCTCCGTTGTCGGCGCAATTTGTGGTGTGTGATTGGCGTGAGCAAGTTGACGGCGCGAATCGCGTTCAATCCGCCCCGGCAAGAGCCGAGGCAATATGAGGGTCCCATCGCCCTGTGGAAACCGAGTGGAGCGCACATGAACTGGAATACATGCTTCCAACACAGGCACGAAAGCTTCTGTATGCATTCCTAGTGCACTCGATTCATTCCAGGACGAAGCGTCCTCCAGGAGCAGAAATAAGAATTTTCCAGCTCCTTTTACCTTATTTGGATCAGCAGTGTACAAACCATCTACATCAGTCCATCGATCAAATTTGGCAGCTTCCACGGCTTCGGCAAATAACGAAGCAGTGTAATCGCTACCACCGCGACCCAACACAGATGTATTTCCTTCTTCGTCAGAGGCCACAAATCCAGTTACGATGGGCAACACAAATCGAGACAGGTCCTCAAACCATGCACGAATGCGTTGCCTGGTCTGAATCCGGTCTACTCCTTTTGGCCCCGTGACCACCAGCCGTCTGGCATCAATGGCTTGCGCCACAACGCCTTCCTGAGTTAACAGCCCAGCAACGAGAGGCGCAGAAAGCAATTCTCCGGTGGCCAAAATACTGGCAGATCGAAAACCGTTGTCTGGAAGTTGACATCGTTCACGTAGCCCGTCGAGTATCCCACCAATAGTGCGCAAATAGCTGTATCGACGACGACCATCCAAAACAGCTTCGGCTAATTCGATATGGCGCTTCGCGAGTCGGGCGATAATGGTTTCGGGATCCTTGGAATCAATCAAAGAAACGAGCAGATCAGTCACTCCTGCCAGTGCTGAGACCACAACAACGGGTCGGCATGCCGCCGCTTCTCCACGGATTATGGAAGCAACACGGGCCAAACTTTCAGCTGAGCCGACGGACGATCCGCCAAATTTTAATACTTTTACAAACGAACTGGGCATACTACCGAACGTAACTCGCTGCATTTATATCGATGGAACAACCCGTTGCGTGATCGGACAAGCCACTTGCCAACAAAACGATCATAGGGGCCACGTCCGATGGTTCGGTTAGTCGTTTCAGCGCAACTCCTCCCAAAACATAGTCCTCTCCGTAGGCATCAATCGCGTTTTGGGC
The DNA here is from genome assembly GCA_937876355.1 of uncultured Bacteroidota bacterium. GTDB lineage: Bacteria > Bacteroidota > Rhodothermia > Rhodothermales > UBA10348 > UBA10348. The sequence continues at coordinate 41,331 of CALFHN010000124.1, forward strand.
CATCGCAGTCCGCACAAATCCAGGAGCAATTACAAAAGCTGTGATACCGTCTTTTCCAAAACCACGCGCAACTGAGCGAGCCAACGACACCATTGCTCCTTTGGAAGCCGCGTAGGCTAGGTACTCTTCTGAATCGCCACGGAAAGCTGCCCTAGACGCGATATAAATGATCCGACCACCGCCCCGCGTTTTAAAATGTTGAATGGCAGACCTGGTCAATAGGGCGGAAGATCGGGTATTCACATCCAACGTATGATCCCAACTGGTAATCCAATCGTCATCCGTACCATCGATGGGTGCCAATTCAGCGATCCCTGCATTATTTACTAGGACATCAATATGTCCGTACTCTGCCACCACGTCTTTGAATAGCCGAATCGCAGCGTGAGCGTCCGATAGGTCCGCCCGGAAGGCCATTGCGCCTTTTCCAATCTCTTGACACAACGCCTCAGCGGGTTCCGGAGAGCTGCTATAGTGCACTGCTACGGTAGCTCCTGCTGCAGCCATTTGACGGGCAATCTCGTTCCCAATACCTCTGCTGGCTCCGGTAACAAGAACTACTTTGGATGTTAAATCTATGCGCATGATACGTGTTGAAAATGAGGTTGATAAATTGACTTTTGTGTAGCGCCAAGCCATTTTTTGACGATGGCATTGAGTGTTTCTCCTTCCAAAAGGAACGCGTCGTGACCGTGCGGGGATTCGATAATGGCGAACTCAGCGTTTGGAATTCCATCCGCCAACTCCTGCTGTTCTTCCAATGGAAAGAGGATGTCGGAATCCACCCCAACGATCAAAACCTGTTGTCTAATGGAGCGCAACACATCAAGATACGATCCACGACCTCTTGACAGGTCGTGAGAGTTGGAAGTTTGGGTCAATCGAACGTAACTGTTGGCGTCAAATCGATCGACCAGTTTACCTCCCTGATATCTGAGATAGGTCTCGACCGAGAACGCGAGCTCCTTATTGTTTTCGGAAGGGACTCTTTCACGGCCAAATCGTGCTGAAAAAGAGGCCGGATTTCGATACGAAAGCATTGCAATCATGCGCGCATTCGCGAGGCCGGCGGCGGGTGGCTGGTCAGGTTCATAATTTCCTTCATTCCAGTTTGGGTCAGTGAATATGGCCTGCCTTTGGGCCTCTGTCCACCCGATACACCATGCTGAATGACGTCCACTGCTCGTTACGGCCACTACTTTTTTTAGCGTAGGATCCAACACGGCCCACTCTAGCGCCAAAAATCCTCCTAGGGACCCACCAATGACACATTCCACCTCGCGAACACCTAACTCCTCGAGCAATCGGCGCTGCAGCTGAACCTGGTCGCGAACCGTGCAAACTGGAAAATCGCCGCGGTACGCTTTACCTGTGGCCGGGTTAATGCTCGTGGGCCCGGTGGTCCCGTAACATGAACCAAGTAAATTGGCGCAGATCACAAAGTAGGTGTTGGTACAGATGGCCCGCCCCGGGCCCACAATAGCATTCCACCAAGAAGCGGCATCACTGTCCCCGCTCATCGAGTGAAATACAACAACGGCATTATTGCGCTCGTTGTTGAGTGCTCCCCAGGTTTGATATGCCACCTCTACACCTGAAAGTGACTGCCCAGATTCCAATTCGACAGCATCAAAAGATTGGATAAGGCGATTAGACATGATTTGTGGTTGCGAGAGATTTGTGTTTTAGTGTGCTACACCTTGTTACTTCCAGCGCAACGTCTAGGGCCTGTTCTAAATCTGCAATCAAATCGTCGACGTGTTCAATCCCAACCGACAAACGAATCACATTCGGAGTAATTCCGGCCTCCTCCCGCGCTTCGGCTCTCATAGATGCATGACTCATTGTAGCGGGTTGTTCGATGAGAGACTCCACGCCTCCCAAAGATTCGGCCAGAGTAAACACTTTTGTAGAGGTTAATAGGGCTCGAATGGCCGCCGTGTCACCATTTACCTCAAACGAAACCATTCCACCGAATCCAGTCTGCTGGCTTTTTGCCAATTCGTGCCCTTCATGGGATTCCAAACCAGGATAAAACACCTTTTTCACTCCCGAATGACTCTCCAAATAACGAGCCACGGTAAGTGCGTTTTCTTGATGCTGACGAAGCCGAATCGGCAACGTTTTTAATCCTCTCAGCACTAACCAACTATCAAAAGGTGCACTTGTGGCACCGGTTGCGTTCGCGGCAAAATGCGCCCGCTGGTGCTCTTCCTCAGTTTTGGCAACCACCACCCCGCCGACGACGTCCGAGTGCCCGTTGAGGTATTTTGTTGTTGAATGAACTACAAAATTGGCTCCAAAATCTATCGGGCGTTGTAATAACGGCGACAAAAACGTGTTATCGACTATGAAGTCAATTTTAGCGTCCCGAGCTATCTCTCCAACCTTTTGAAGGTCGATGATCCGCAATAAAGGATTCGAAGGTGTCTCAACCCAAACTGCTTTGGTTTCCGGACGAAGCGATAAGGCCAAATTGAGTGGATCTGTAAGATCTGCGTAGGTGACGTCTAATTTTCCTTGATTTTTATACCAGGTCAGGAGCCGTTCCGTACCGCCATAACAATCATGTGAGCAGACGATGTGCGATCCTACTTCATAAAGGGCTAAAACAGTAGCTACAGCAGCCATGCCACTTGCTACACAAACCGCACCAGCACCGCCTTCCAAATCCGCGATGGTAGTTTCAAGTGCGGCGCGAGTTGGGTTTCCTGATCGTGAATAGTCATACTGAGGTTTGCCATCTGTGTCATCAAAACGAAAAATTGCCGTTTGATAAATAGGCAACGAAACACTCTTGTACGCGCCGTCGGTTTGTTGGCCGGCAAGCGTAAGTCTGGTCTGAGTGTGCAATGAAGGATTTGGAGAAGCCATGGTAGGAATCGGGTATCAGTTACTAATTAGTGTTCCTTCCAACCAAACTTTCGATGTCCTGACCTGAGAACGCAGCATGGATGCATTGGAAGAGATACCCCTTTATGACGCCATAAAGACTTCATAGGGCCAGCAATCGCCGGCGTAGCATCTTTCCCATCTCGCCCTGATACAACAAAACCCTCCGGATAAAATCGGGAGGGTCGGTACGAAAATTCCGTATGGGAAGCTTCGGCGTCCTTCCCATCTATCTCAATCTTGTATCGAGCAGGATTTAGCACCTTACGATATCCTATGTCGGATATCCGGTTGCTACGACGTCTCAGGGCCTGTCCCTCGGTCGTTCTTGATGGAAGTGTTGCAATAATACGGCTACAACAGCATTCGAAGCAACTCTTTTATAAAAATCGGTCCTTTTGTCGCTATTTAACCATTTTATTGGTTGTACAGTCTTTGGTTTGGGGTCCTTCTAGGACATTCGGGAATGTAGGCGGGGTACGTGTGAGGGGGGACTGAAGACGAAGGACAGGCATCCCGCTTGCATTACCTGAATAGAATTGGAGGAAATTTAGTCACTATCCCGCTCGGAATAGGGCACGACAATGCCTTCTTGGATGGACCGGTTGGATTCGAGCAAGCAATTCGGTTACTTTGCTGAGCACAATAAAATTCGATTAAAATCAGACGGCATGGCCGATCTCAAAAAAGAACTTACCACATTTGATGGCATCGCGTTGCTGATCGGAATAACGATTGGATCGGGAATTTTTTCCACGCCCGCGCTGATTGCCGGCTACTTCGGATCGTACTCTCAAATTATTACCACGTGGCTTATTGTCAGTGCTTTTGTAATGGTTGGAGGGATGATTTACGCCGAACTAGGTACGCGTATCCCAACAACGGGAGGAGAGTACAGCTACATCCGGAAAGCTTTTGGGCCTTTTGCCGGGTTTATGTTTGGCTGGGCCCAGCTCATCATCATCCGAACCAGTCCAGGAGCGGGCTTGGCGATTATTGCGGCCGATTACATTGCCTATTTCATTCCGCTTCCAGGCTTCTGGCACACTGCGGTAGCCCTTTCCGTCATTGCCCTGTTGGGGACGTTCAATTATGTCGGGATCAAGTGGTCGGCTTTATTCCAACGGGTAACTACCGTTATTAAGATTTCGGGACTGATCTTGTTTGTCGTCCTGTTTCTATTCTTGTTGGGGGGCACGCCAAGCAACCTTGGATCGGTTGTCACCACAACGAATGGTGCGGGATTTTTTGCCAATCTAATTCCGGCCCTGATTCTGATCATCTTTACGCATACCGGCTTTGATCGGGTGGGCTATGTGGCTGGTGAAATGAAAGACCCTCGCAAGATCATTCCCCGCAGCATGTTTGTTGGGCTATCCCTCATCATAGTAACGTACGTTTCTTCTGTTACGATTTACCACTACGTCTTGGGTATGGAGGGGATGCGCGCAACGGTAACCCCGGCAGCCGACGTAGCCTTTATGATGATCGGCACCTACGGAGCCGCTGCGGTGGCGCTTTTAGCCATCATATCGGCTGTTTCGAGCACCAACGGGACGATTTTGGCTTCTTCTCGCGTGTACTACGCCATGGCAAAAGACGGCATTTTCTTCAAGTCATTTGAACATGTGCACGAACGTTTCAGGACGCCAACCCGGGCCATTATTGCGCATTGCCTGTGGGCAAGCGTCATTTTGTTGGCTAGAGGCACCTTTGAAAATATTGCCGCTGGGATGGTCTTTGCCATCCTCATTTTCTACACCATGACGACGCTCGCTTTCTTCAAGTTTAGAAAAGAAAAAACGGGTGAAGATGAAGGAAAAGTTTTCAAAATACCCTTCTTTCCCTACCTGCCAGCTCTCTATTTAGTGGGGGTCGTGGGACTTTTAGTAGCTAGGATTATTTTTGAATTCAAAGAATCGTTGATCGACATTTCTTTCGTTTTAACCGGACTCCCAGTGTCTTATTTTTGGCTGCGCCGCAAAAAACAAAAGTGACATTCTACCTCTATGCTCCAGCAGTTTGACGAAAGAAATCAAGACTTGATGGTCAACATCAACGGTACGATTGTACACCGCGATAATGCGGGAATTAGCCCGTTTGACAGCTTGGTTCAAGGAGGTGATGGGGTTTGGGAAGGTCTACGTTTGTACAACGGGAAGATTTTCAAACTGGTCGAGCATCTGGTTCGGCTTCGTAACTCGGCAAAAGCTCTTGCATTTGAGTCGATTCCGTCAATTGAGTCCCTCATTGATGAAATCCGTAAGACCTTGGAAGCCAACGGCATGGTAGATGGCGTGCATATTCGAATCACGCTTTCACGGGGGGTGAAAATAACGTCTGGAATGGATCCCCGGCTCAACCAATCGGGTCCAACCTTAATCATCTTGCCGGAATGGAAAAAGCCTGTCTATGGCCGAGACGGACTTACTTTTATAACGTCCTCTATCAGGCGTTTTCCTCCAGATTGTTTAGATCCGAAGATTCATCATAATAATTTGATTCAATCGATCATGGCCAAGATTGAGGCCAATGCATCGGGCGCGGACGCAGCCATGCTCTTAGATCGAGATGGGTTTATAGCTGAAGCCGACGGCACCCACGTGTTTTTAGTTCAAAACGGTGTCGTGATCACTTCATCGACGGATGCCTGCCCAGAAGGAATTACTCGAGATACCGTCATTGAACTATGTACACGAGAAAACATTCCGTGTAAAGTGACTCGAATCTCGACGACCGACGCGTACCGCGCTGATGAAATGTTCTGTACCGGAACCATGGGGGAGCTGGCCGCGGTAACCAAACTAGATGGGCGCACTATTGGAGATGGATTGCCCGGCGCTTTAACCCAGCGACTTTCAGCTCTTTATGGGATTGAAACGTCGACACAAGGAACCTCGGTTTTGTAACCAAAAGGTCTACTTGGCGGACGGCGGTTTACCTGAAATAATGAGCGTCCTACCCGATCCGGCACCATTCTTAGCGCTCGATGCAGATGTAATTAGGAAGTCGACGAACCCGTCTCCGTCTACATCTCCCAGCCCTGTAGTGTCATATCCCAACGTTTCACCGGCCACTTTTCCGGTAATCACGTATAACAATGCTCCATCTTTTCCGGAATGTATGTAAAGCTTGCCTGCAGAGGGAGCCTCCAGAGCATTTTGCCACCCCCCAACTACCAGGTCGTCGTATCCATCTTTATCCACGTCTCCGGCATCTGAAATTCCAATTCCAAAACCTTCGCCGGCAGCCGTGCCCTCTAACGTGAACATCCGTGACCCATCTTTCCCAGAATACAAATACACTTTCCCTGACCCTGGTGCGACGGTATTGTCTGCCCAATCAGAAATGTACGTGTCTTGAAACCCGTCACCATTCAAATCGCCAACCACGGATAAAAACATGGATCCAAACGACGCCCCGCCAGAATCAGCTTCCATTTCAAAAGTTGGTGGGCCATCAGTGGTAGTAAAAACGTAAGCCTTGCCAATTCGACTGGATCCCGCTGCTGGAGCCCCAATTACGAACGTAAACCCGTTTTTATGTGAGATTCCGGATACGGCTGAACCAAAACCGTCGCCGGGGGCCTCTCCGCCTGCGGTGAATAGTTCTGATTGATCTTTTCCGGAATAGATATGGATCTTGCCCGGATGCTCCATCGTGCCTCCATTAAACGGGCCTCCCCACACTTGAAAGGGCTCACCGACCAAAATATCGGAGTGGCCATCTCCGTTGATGTCCCCAATTCCCTTCACCGACAGCCCAAAGGCTCCAGTCGTGTCTCGTCCAGCCAAGGAGAAGAGTTCGGTACCATCTCGACCGGAATAAACATTCACTTGATTGATATAGGGCGCTGCTGCGACTACGTCAGGTATCCCGTCCGCATTCACGTCGCCAGCTGCTTCAATTCCATGCCCAAGGCGCCCCCCGGGCGCGCTTCCTTCAACTGACCATAATTGTTTGCCTGTCGAACTGGAAAAGACAAATACCTTACCTGCGCCATTGTTAAAGCCTGGAGAGGATGTCGTAACGTCATTTATGCCATCTCCGTCAACGTCTCCAATATTTCGGGCAATCCATCCAAATGTGTCACCAATATTCTCGCCATACCAGTCCTGAATAATGCGATTTCCTTCTACAAAAGGGTCACTGTACTCGGCTTCCGTCGGGAAAAGCATCGAATATCGCGTGTCCGTTCGAATATTTGCGGCTGCTGGAGTCCTATCAATGTTATTCAACAATACTGCGCCAGTCTCTTTCGCTTTTAAAAGCCATTCGAAAGCTTGGTCGTCCTGATCTAGAAATGCATACGATAGGCCTACACTATACAAAAATTGTGGTGCGTTGGAAATCTCACTAGCTTTTAGAAAGGCTTGAAGGGCTCCATCATAGTCTTGTGTCCGTTGTTTGATGTTTCCCATCGTGCCCCAACCTCGAACAAATTCAGGGAAGTCTTGCGTTACCCGTTCCAAGGCCGCAATTCCTTCTTCAACCTGCCCAGAATTAACCAATTGAACGGCCGCTTGAAGTTGCTGTGCCGCTTCAGGGGGCTGGCTTGCCGTATTCTGGCCGGTTGCCTGCTGAACAAGGCTACCCAGCGACCAGATTATTAGAACGACTAAAAATGCTGCGTAATGGCGGTGGGGTCTCATTGGCACACGTCGAATGCAAATTGGATGGGAAACCAAAACCTAAACAACCAATGCCATCCAACCACGAGAAGAAACGGTAAACGGACCCGAAAGGCGCATGATCAGTAAATAACCGTGAATGAGCCGTTTTTGAACTCATTTCCAGACTGAACGGAGTACATGTATATCCCGGCGTCAAGTTCTTGTACATCAAGGTTAAATTCCCATTTCGACGCTGGACGAAAGGTGGAGTGTGATATTCGTTCCCTACCCAACAAATCGTAGATACGCACATGAACCATTCCTGCCGTTTCCAAAGAGATGGGTAACGTTATAGCCCTGCTTGCTGGATTGGGATATGGGCTACCCAGCCTCAGTGAGGTCGGTATTTCTTGCCCCGGATCGTCTTCGTTCGCGGTCGAAATAACATGCCGAAACAAACCGCCATCTAGCGTTCCTGCGTAGGCGTTGCCTACCTGGTCGAATGCCAGTGCCGTCACAATCAAATGGGACCCAAGTCCGCCATTCATTGGCATCCAAACTTTGGTCCACGGATTCATTTGAAACACCCCGGAGCCGTATGTGGCAATATGAACCCGGTCAAATCCATCCGCAGCGATGGCTAAAATATCCTCCGTCCCGTTCAGGCCAATCCCGAGCGATTTCCAAGTTGACCCATCGTCAATAGATTCAAGAATCCCTAAATACCGCGTTCCTGCCATAACTCGGGTACCGACCATTCCAAAAGTCCGTACATCAAACCAAGGGACACTTCCTGCTGACATGAGCTCCCAAGGTGAATTTCCCGACGTTTTTTTCCAAGAATCCCATGATGCTCCGGCCAGAATGGTCCCGCTCTCCGTTACGATTAACGTAGAAACGTCACGGATGGATTGATCAGCTCCATAAATGGGGGTCGGCGTCCAGGTTGTACCGGATAACGTGTACAATCCTGCGTGATAACCAGCCACAATAGAACCGTCAGGCCGAACCGAAAAGTCTCTAATCGAAGGCATTCCAGGCGGTCCTAAAGCGTCCCAACCCGAACTTGAGGTATAGCGCCATACCCCAGCCGTGGTCGCGGCCACAATTCGTCCTTGGCCGTCTAGGTCAGCATCTGTGATTCGTTGAACCAATGGTGCATTTGGATTTACTCTGGACCAATTAGAACCGTAATTATTTGATTCGAACACGCCTCCTTCCGTTCCTACTAAAATCCTTCCGGGACCGACTAGGGTTATCGATTGAATTTTGCTTCGAAGCCCCGTATTGGACTCAGTCCACGTTTGGCCGGCGTTTTGCGATCGCAAAACGCCGAGTCCAGCCGTTCCAATTACTAAAGAATTGCCAAAAAAGCCTATAGCCTGAACACTGGACGTCGAGGCAGAATTGGAAAGCCAAGTATCACCCTGACTCGTTGACTTGTACAATCTCTGATAGCCCCCAGCCCAAATAGCCCCTTCCGGATCTACTTTCAACACAGGGACTAATAGCGGATTGGTTGCCGGTTGGATACAAGTCCAAATGTTTCCGTTTCCTCGAGACCGATAAAGTGCACATCCACCATTCGCCGGCGAAGCCCCAGCATAAACAACGCCAGCCGCATCCGTAGCAACCGATAACACGTTGTATTCATCCAGTCCATATGAGGCAAACTGCCACGTGAGTCCTGAATCCGCTGATCGAAATAAGCCTAAAGATGACGCAGCAAATAGATGTGTAGCATTAAAAGCGAGGCTCTTTACACTTACCTGAAACCCATCCATTGTGCGGGATTTCCACGTTTTACCGTTATCAAGAGAATCGTAAACGAATCCATTACTCGCTACAAGTATATGTCCTGCAACAGGTTCGATGATCGAAGATGTGTAAATTCGCTCCAATCCGGCAGGCACCCAGCTCTGCAGTGACTCGTCGAACGCAAAAAGCCCAGATCCATAGGTCGCAGCTAACAACCGACCATCGGCGAGCATATGCAGGTCTCGAACATCAAAATTACTAAGGCCTTGGGATTGTGATGACCACGTTATTCCTTCGTCATCAGAGATAAAAATTCCGCTCGATGTTGCTACAAACAACCAACCATCTGCACCCCTCTCTATATCCGTGACAGAGGTACCGCCGAACGGTCCCGGAGCTTGTTGCCAATAATTGGACTGAGCGTGGACGGGAATGGCGAAAAGTACTGCCAGTAAACAGCTTAGGAAATATGTTCGACGAGGTAAAGTCATACCTCCTCGTTATCGACCGTCAGCGCAGTTTTTAAAGCCCCTAGTCGCTTTTTTCAGCTGCTTTCGCCTGCTCAATCAGCCCGCGTTGTTCTTCCGTCAAGGATTCGGGAATGTGGATATTCAAATGGACGATAAGATCTCCTTTTCCGGCCTCCGTTTCGACGCCATGACCTCGAACCCGTAGCTTGCTCTCTGGCTGTGATCCAGCCGGAACAGCCAGTTTTAATTTGGTCTGAAACGGCGTTTTTAAGCTCACCGAAGTTCCGAGCATGGCGTCAAAGGCAGTAACTTTCAACCGAGTGTGAATGGCCAATTCTTCTCGCCAGAAAACGGGGTCCTCATCTACCCGAATTGTGACATATAAATCGCCTCGAGTACCATTGGGCATACTTCGGCCTTTATTACGCACTCGGAGCTTGTGTCCGTCATTCACACCTTTGGGGTAGGGTACTTTTATGTGGTCATCGTCCAGTTTGAAGCTGATTTGACCACCGTTAAGCATCCGTTCGAAGGAAATTCGAACTGTTCTTTTTCGGTCGTAAGCCTCTGAATTAAGGGCCTGAGAACCGGGCCCCGGGCGCTGACCGCCTGGACCACCCATACCGCTAGGACCTCCCGCGGCGCCGCTAAAAAATCGATCAAAAATGTCCGAAAAACCATCTCCTGGGTCGAATCCACCGCCACCGGGGCCTCTTTGGTCCATTCTGACATACGTGCCATCTGGGGACTGACGAAAATTGCCGCCTGCTCGCGTTCGCGTGGCATTTCCTGGCCCACCAAATCTCCTCATCCTGTCGTATTGACGTCGTTTCTCGTCGACCGATAGAATATCATATGCGTTTTGGACTTCCTTAAAACGCCCTTCTGATTTAGGGTCGTCCGGGTTTTTGTCTGGATGAAGCTCACGCGCAAGCTTGCGGTATGCTTTTTTAATCGTTTGAGCATCCGCCTTTTCAGGTACGCCTAGTATTTTATAGTAGTCTTGACTCATAATGCTCGGGCGTTCTTTCTCACATTCCTGGCGGCTTTATTATTCTGAATCCTTCAATTTCGCCGACGGTTGCGTAGTTTCTCGTCTACCCACGAGGAGGATGCTTAGATCCGCCATTTTTGCCGAACGTTTTTTATGTTACAGGCTATTCTTACCAACACCAAATCCGTGCCATTAGGCGCCAACACGACGAATTGTCAGCAATAACTCCCATTAAAAAGGTTCTGATTGCCAATAGAGGCGAGATTGCCGTACGGATTATTCGATCCTGCCGCGAACTAGGCCTTCAAACTGTTGCCGTATTTAGCGAGGCAGATCGAACTGCAATCCACGTCAGGATGGCCGATGAAGCCTATTTCATCGGCGAATCTCCGTCCTCAGAGTCATATTTGGTGGCAGATCGGGTCTTAAAGACCGCTTTGGATTGCGGAGCAGATGCGATCCATCCGGGGTACGGATTTTTGTCTGAAAACAGCACTTTTGCTCGGGATTGCGAAGCGGCTGGTGTCATCTTTATTGGTCCTTCCGCTTCTTCGATTGAGGCGATGGGGGATAAAACTGCTGCCAGAGCCTTAATGGAAAAGGCTGGCGTACCCATGGCTCCTGGCACGGTCGATGCCATTTCAGACCACAAAGAGGCGGCCCAAATCGCTGACCAAATTGGTTATCCTGTTCTTATTAAGGCCGCCGCCGGAGGCGGCGGCAAGGGAATGCGAGTTGTTCTAGACCCGCAGGATTTCATTTCCTCCTTGGAGGCGGCCTCCCGCGAGGCGACGTCGGCTTTTGGCGATGGCCGCGTATTTATCGAAAAGTACATTAGCCATCCCCGGCATATAGAATTCCAGATCTTGGCAGACAAACAAGGAAACGTTGTTCATCTTTTTGAACGAGAGTGTTCTATTCAGCGCCGCCACCAGAAAGTTGTAGAAGAAGCTCCCTCAAGTGTCCTGACACCCGAACTCAGGCAAAAGATGGGGGATGCTGCCATTGCAGCCGCTCGCTCTTGCGATTATCTCGGGGCGGGGACAATTGAATTTCTTGTCGACAAGGACATGAACTTCTATTTCATGGAAATGAACACAAGGCTGCAAGTTGAGCACCCTGTAACAGAATTGATAACAGGGATTGATTTGGTGGCAGCTCAAATTCGCGTGGCTGAGGGCCATCCTTTACCCTGGAAACAGGATGATATCCGTATGAATGGGCACGCGGTAGAGTCGCGGGTTTATGCCGAAGACCCTTCGAATAATTTCCTGCCTGCCCCCGGATTTTTGGAACAGCACTCGCCACCAGCCGGATTTGGTGTACGTTTGGATGCAGGGGTCGAAGAAGGGAGCGAAATTCCGATGTATTACGATCCTATGATTTCAAAACTGTCTACTTGGGGATCGAATAGGCAAGAAGCCATTGCGCGTATGTCACGGGCCCTTGAAGAATATCAGATTACTGGCGTACCCACTACAATTCCCTTTTGCCATTTCGTGATGAACCACGAATCCTTTACGTCTGGACATTTTTCGACCCATTTTGTGGCTGATCACTTTTCTGGTGATGCCCTTCGAAATACTGACCCCGATTTGGAAAGAGACTTGGCTATGGCAGCTGCGTTATACGTTGATGCCTACCACAGTGCAAAAAATGGTTCTGCGAAACCAGTTGAAGTGACCGAAGTGAGTCGTTGGCAAAAAAACAGGCGAGATTAGACCCAAGTTTGATCTAGTTCCAACCCTTGGGAAACCAACCAGTCGGTAACTGCCAAAACAGCCTCCCGGACGCCTTTTGTTGTCATTGGATCGCCAAACGGTTGTAGACTAACGTAAACCCCATCCTTTTTGGGCCACGCTTGAATCAGCAATTCTTGTCGAAAATCCTGCTCTTCCGAAATAACTTTGAACAGCAAACCCTGTGAGTCCAATTCGCGGTAAGCTTCCATAACAAAAGCGTGCCCACCTTCAAAACGTCGAACTTGTTTGGTGAAGGGTCCGACGTTTTCTAATGATCCTTTAAGTGTAGCGTGCTGCATTTCGATCGATGAGATTGGGCGAGGAGCCGAAGGAATTACCGTATGACACCGAAACTCGGCGTGAAAAATGGGTTTTTGCTGGTCGCGCCATTTCCGAGCATATTTGGTCTCGAGTGTGGCAGGCGGCGGCGGACCCTGAATCACATCAAAACAAAGTGATTCTTGACCCTGTTGAACAGAAAACTCAAAATATTCAGGATGGTCCGTGGTCAGAAAAAGTGATCCCCCGGGCTTTAATCTGGAAGACAATATTTGGAAAAATGGAACCTGAAGAAGGCGATTTTTTAGGTGCTTTTTACGTGGCCATGGATCCGGGAAGTTTACAAAAACTCTGTCAAGCGACCCTTCCTCAAACACATCTCTCACTAAAAAGCGGGCGTTTCCCTTGAACAATCGTACTTCTCGAATGCCAGACCTATTCATTCTGCGGTAGGCTCGCCATACAGAACCTAGAGATACTTCTGCACCCACCAAATTCCACTCGGGATTTGCCGATGCTAGATGCTCGAGGTATCGGCCATCTCCAAATCCTACCTCAAACACAAGCGGTCCCGTTCGTGAAAACAGATCGCTTGCGGACATAGGAGTCTTTAGATCTGACGCTTTAAGTAGAATGGACATACGACTTGGGACTTAGACAGCGGTCGAACGAACCAGAATGGCTCAATATCTGCCGGCATTTAACGGTCTGCGGCAAGATTCGAACAATATGATAATGAAAGTGGACTGATGAAAGGCTTTTATTCACCCGCTGGCGCAGCAGCTCGAAGTCCCAATTCCCGATCAACCAAAAATAATCCTTGACCAGAATTGCCGGCTAAACGGATGCTATCAATAATGGCTTCAGCATTTTCTTCTTCTTCAACTTGTTCGTCGATATACCAGTGCAATAGTGTTTGCATAGCATAGTCTTTTTCTTCGACTGCAACTTCGTACAAATCGTGAATCAATTTGGTGACGTGACGTTCGTGCTCGAGAACCTGCTCAAAAGCTTCAAGTGCTGAATCAAAGGTAGCAGTCGGCTGATCTAGTTGAAATAGAACCGGAGTTTTGCCGCGGCGAATAACATGATCGAACAACTTCGTAGCGTGAAATGTCTCTTCCTGCCACTGAATACGCATCCAGTTAGCGGCGCCGCTCATTTTCATTCCTTCAAATTGAGCGGACATCGACAAGTAGATGTATGCAGACTGAAATTCGGCTTGAATTTGTTTATTTACTGCGTCTAACATTCGCTGATTCATGGTTCGTCTTCCTTTGGAAATTCCTTTAAATTAATAGTCCTTGTACGGTCTGGGCCAATTCCCGTTCAGATAAAATAAGCCATTTCTTGGAGATTCACGGGGAACGAACAAAACAACCTGCTAGTCGGTACTACCTGCTCATTGCTCCCTAATCTTCTAAAGGAATCGCCGCCGGCTCATCGTTACTATTTTATATTTGCGGACGAATCCAACTTAGCAATGCCAACACCTCAACGCATCCTTTGGGCAGACGATCAAATCGATCTATTGCGCCCTCACATTCTTTTTTTGGAATCAAAAGGATACCTCGTTCAAAGCGTCACAAATGGTTATGACGCCATTGAGCAAGTCCGAACGGGTAATTTTGATCTGGTCCTTTTAGACGAACAAATGCCTGGGATGGGAGGCCTTGAAGCTCTTTCCGGGATTAAGGACCTGTATTCCGATATTCCTGTCGTGATGATCACGAAGAGCGAGGAAGAGCGCATCATGGAAGAAGCGCTTGGGGGTAAGATTTCCGACTACCTAACCAAGCCAGTAAATCCGAGCCAGGTATTGTTAACCTGCAAGCGCATTCTGGATGGACGCCGAATCGAAAACGAAGCAGCCTCGCAAAACTACCTTCAGTCTTTCGGGCAGTTAACCAGTTCGTTAATGAATCCACTAGATCATGGCGATTGGGTCAGTATTTATGAAAAACTACTTCGCCATGACCTCGATTTGGGCGATGACGAAGGGGTCAGGCAAGTCCTAGACGATCAGTACCAAGAAGCCAATCGGGCATTTTCTAAGTATGTTGAAAACGTGTATCCAAGCTGGATAGCGAATGTTGGAAAACCACCTAACCGTGAACGACCGGTATTAAGTCATGAGGTTATCCCTCGTTGGGTACTCCCTCAGCTTGAAAAAAAGAAGCCTGTCATATTTTTTGTGATCGACTGCATGAGGCTCGATCAATGGCTTGAATTTGAGAAATTACTTGCTCCTCTTTTTTCGATGGAGCGAGGTTATCACTATTCAATTCTCCCAACGGCCACTCCATACTCGCGGAATTCAATTTTTTCTGGTCTTTTACCCAAAGATTTGGCCTCTACCTATCCTCGAATTTGGGCAGACGGAGAGGATGATGAGCACAGCAGGAACAGAAATGAGGAAGAATTCCTGGGTGATCTTCTAAAAAGAAAACATCTGAACGCCAGAATTCGATACGATAAGTTGATCGGATCCAAAGACGGTCGGGAATTCCAAAACAACGTTCACGACCTCCTCCAGGCGGATTTGAGCGCTGTTGTTGTCAATTTTGTTGATATTTTGGCGCACAGCCGATCCGATTCGGCAGTTCTAAAAGAAATTGCCCCCGATGAGCGAGCCTACCGGGCCTTAACCCGCACATGGTTCGAGCATTCTTGGTTGTATCAGGCGTTTCAGCAACTCGCTAAAACCGATTGCACAATTGTAATTACGACGGATCACGGGGCCATCCGAAGCCTACGAGGCACAAAAGTAATTGGGGACAGGGAAACCTCGACTGCACTCCGGTACAAGTATGGCAGAAATATAAAATGTGACGATCGTCATGCCATTTTTGTACGCAATCCGGAGGAGTATGGCCTACCAAGCGACCATCGAAGCACTAATTTTATTATCGCCAAAGAGGACTACTATTTCGTGTACCCTACTAACTATCATCAGTATCTCAACAAATATCGGGATACTATGCAGCATGGTGGGGTTTCAATGGAAGAAATGATTCTTCCGGTTATTACGATGAAGCCTAAGAGGTAGGGGAATGTCCTCATCTAAAAAAGAAGACTTGTTTCCATTTACAAGTTCATCGGAATTGGAAACCAGGTCCCTGGGCCATCGATTTGGAATATTTCTTCAGGCCGGAGATGTTGTGGCCTTAGTTGGAGACCTCGGCGCCGGTAAGACACAATTCGTAAAAGGTGTTGCTGAGGCTTTTAAATTTCCACCCGAGGATGTTTCGAGTCCAACTTTTACGATTGTCCATGAATACCGCGGCTCTGCTGCGTTGTACCACATGGATTTGTACCGATTGAAAGACGAGACAGATTTGCTTCAGGCTGGCATTGAAGAATATTTAACTTCGGGCGGTATCTCTTTAATCGAATGGCCGCAGAAGGCGGAACACCTGTTGCCTGCCGGAACCCACATTATTTCGATTACCCACCAATCAGAGGGCAAGCGCTTGTTGGAATATGTTTGCCTGCGTACTCCATGACCCCTTTTACCGACAAGGTGATGTCACTTCCGCGATATGCGAGTGACGGAAAAGTGGCCATTAATCCTGGTTTTGACCGCATTGAGGCTCTTTTGGCTGCAATGGGTAATCCAAACCAACGATTTGAAGTAGCATTGGTCGCGGGCACCAACGGAAAAGGTTCGACAGCCTCCCTTATGGCCGCGTGTTTGACTTCAGCCGGCATTAAAACAGGCCTTCATACGTCTCCACATCTGTTGCATGTCTCTGAACGGATGAAAGTAGATGGACGAACACCGTCCCCTGACTGGCTAGAACGAGCATGTAAAACATACTTCAGCTATTTCGAATCTGTCGGCGCTAGTTTTTTCGAGGCCTCATTGGCTTTATCCTTGCTTTGGTTTGCAGATCAAAAAGTGACCCACGCAGTCATCGAGGTTGGGCTGGGCGGCCGCTTGGACGCAACAAATGTGTTGAGTGCAAAAGTTAGTGTCATAACGGGTGTGGCACTGGATCACACAGAGATATTAGGAGATTCCATAGAAAAAATAGCGAGAGAAAAAGCTGGCATAATCAAACGGGAAACACCAGTCGTACTGGGAAAAATGACTTCCGAAGCCGTCCAGGCTATTTTCGAGATCGCAAAGGTGTCCGATTCGCCCGTAATTATCGCGAATCGTCATGTAGTGGTTCATCCCTTAGATAACAGCCGTTTTCGATTGGTTATAGACGGCTATGTTGTCGACAACGTTTTGATTTCCTTGCACGGTTCGCATCAGCTTGGAAATGCTATTACGGCCTTGTGCGCACTGCGATCTTGGGTGCCGAATATGGAAGAGTCATCGATTCAAAAAGGATTTAGCCATGTTCAATCGCTGACTGGACTAAGAGGTCGAGCCGAGGTCATTCAACAAGATCCGATAATCATGGTTGATGTAGCGCACAATCCAGATGCCATTATCACGGCACTAGCTGCGTTCGACTCCCTTCGAAGTAGCAGGCCGTCGCCTGTCGTCATTATTGGGTTACTTGACGATAAAGATGCAGCCGAAATTGGGCGTGTCTTGGCCACGGCGAAGATTAGGGTGTGGACCGTTCCAACACAGGGAGCGAGAGGCCTTTCCGCAGAACAACTCTCAGACAAATTTGAAAAAGTGGGCGTGAAGGATATTTTGGTATGCGATTCTACAGAAAGCGCTCTTCAGAGGGTGCAAAAGAGCGACTTCGATTGTTTGGTATGTGGGTCGCACTTAGTTGTGGCCCAGGCCATGGCAGCAACATAGAAGAACCACTTTTTGACCGGACAATATGAACCAAACTTGATTTCTGCGGTTTATAGCCTATCTTGAGTGTAATTGTGCTTGTCGTGTGTCAATTGCATGCCGCAAGTTACGTGTCGACCCTACTCATTTCCGGTGTCGACGAGCTAGGTCCGGCGGTTTTTCCCCGCATCTAATTCTTCCCCTAAGTACTTCAATACCGTATTTCCATACAGTATTTCAACTAATTACCGAGTCTGGTCAATTGGTACCAACCATCGACTGATACCCATAACGCGGAAATCGATCCAATCTATCGGGTACGAGGCTTCAAAATCGAAGCACAGAGCTCACTTTCATTTATTACATGAAGATTGCTGAACTTCAGGACAAAAAGCTTCCTGATTTAAAAGACATCGCTAAAGAAATGAACCTTTCTGGTTTTTCTTCTATGCGCAAACAAGACATTATTTATCTGATTCTCGAAGGCCAAGCTGAGGCCCTCGCTGGCAACAGCCGACGAGCCGAGTCGAAACCCGAAAGCGGAAATAAGCGAAGCAGCCCTCACAAACCGGCTGCTAGAAGCGAAGCGAAGGCCTCTGATGAGGAGAAACCTGCTCGCAAACCCGTCAAAAGCCGCGCAACCAGTGCCAAAAAAGACGACCCGAAAAAAGCAACCCGAGCAAAAGTTGTAAAAAGCCCAAAAGCTTCTACAGATCAGGTTTCGGATGAAGCTGAAAACGAAGCTTCAGGCAACGATACACGATCTGAAGGCCGGGGTGACCGGCGGGGCCGAGGCCGTGGAGACCGTGATCAAGGAGGACGTGGACGCGATGATCGCGGACCTCGAGACGAAGAAAAATCAGGGCAAGAAGATAGCAGCGGCCAAGATGACCGCGACGAACGTGGCAGTAGAGACGAGCGCGGTAGCCGAGACGAACGTGGCAGTAGAGACGAACGCGGTAACCGAGACGAACGTGGCAGTAGAGACGAACGTGGTAGCCGAGACGAACGTGGCAGCAGAGACGAACGTGGTAGCCGAGACGAACGTGGTAGCCGAGACGAACGTGGTAGCCGAGACGAACGTGGTAGCCG
>CALFHN010000125.1 GCA_937876355.1 uncultured Bacteroidota bacterium
CGCAGGTGGCGCAGTACTGGGTGTTAATCACGGCCTTTTTAACCCCGGCCATTGCGATCAGTCTTGATCTAACGGGCTCGCCCATTCCCCAAATCGGGCTGGGGAGCAATCTGATTGGGGAAAGCATACCGCTCCTAGAAAAATTGAATCTCATTAGCGCCGATCTCGGTTTTGCATCCTACACCGAGCCGTTTACGGGAAGCTGGAATAAGCTTAATGTGTTTTGTGTAACGCTGGCGCTCATGGCGGGCACTGCCGGCCTGCCTCACGTTATCGTGCGGTTTTATACCGTAAAAAACGTGGCAGCGGCGCGCTGGAGCGCTTTTTGGGCGCTGCTTTTTATTGCTATGCTGTATTTGACGGCGCCAGCCATCGGTGCTTTTGCTCGGTATACCATGCTCGATGGCTTGCACGGGAAAACCGAAGCGGAGCTTCCCGAGTGGTTTCGGACGTGGGAGCAGACGGGACTGATTTTGTGGATGGATGATGGCGATGGCCGGCTCTCCTATACCGGAGGAGCCAGAATTGAGGAAAACGAGCTGTTTCGAAGCGGAAACCTAGGGACCATTCAAGTGGCTGGTATCCGCAAAAATCATCAAAAATGGCTGGCAGGAGAGGTCGGCGGCGAAGATGGAAGGGCCGTTTTGAGGCAGGCAGGCCTGGTGGGCCCAGATCAAGACATCATTGTGTTGGCTACCCCTGAAATGGCCGGGCTGGCCAACTGGATTATTGCCCTGGTTGCTGCCGGAGGGCTGGCAGCCGCTTTGTCTACGGCTAGTGGCCTGTTGTTGGTCATTTCGTCCAGCGTTGCACACGACCTGTACTTCCGCATCATCAACCCCAAAGCAACCGAAGCCCAGCGGCTGTTGGTAGGCCGGAGCGTGATCGGCCTAGCTGTGGTAGTCGCAGGCATTTTGGGAATTTACCCGCCAGGTTTTGTTAGCCAAGTCGTGGCTTTTGCCTTTGGCCTCGCGGCATCGAGCTTTTTCCCGGTCATCGTGCTGGGCATCTTTTCAAAGCGGGTCGGGACCGTGCCCGCCATGCTAGGAATGATTGTGGGGATCGGTTTTACGGCTTCCTACATTTTAGGAAGCGTGTACGGAGGATGGACTTCCTGGGCGTTTGGCATTGGGCCACAAGGCATTGGCGTTGTTGGGATGGTACTCAATTTTGCCGTAACGCTTGGATTGACCCCGTTTTTCCCTGCGCCCGACCAGTCGGTTCAAGAGCTCATCATGTCGATACGAGAGCCGGAGGGGGCGGGACCAGGAATCGAACTGTAAATAGCCTAGGCCATCTGGATAGGCTCAATAGGTGATGGTCGAGGAGCTTTATAGAGGTGGCTTCTGGGCATAATGGTAAATCGCTTTCTAGCGAGCTGAAGGCCCGCCGTTTTTTCGATTTCAGTCACAAACGTTTCCGGTGCTCGATAGGCCCACACCTTAAAAGCCTGCGTTTCTGCACAGGGAATTGAATCAAGTTGATCCAGCTTGAAAGAGGTGCTCATCCTAGCTCCTCCCATCGAAACCGCATCCAGCGCATTGCATCTCTGTTCCAAATGCGTTGGAACCATTAACAATGGTTTGTCCAGAAAATAGGCCTCCGCACACGTTTCGAAGCCGGCGGTGGTCGCTACACCAGAACAGCCCGCCATCAG
The DNA here is from genome assembly GCA_937876355.1 of uncultured Bacteroidota bacterium. Taxonomy (GTDB): domain Bacteria; phylum Bacteroidota; class Rhodothermia; order Rhodothermales; family UBA10348; genus UBA10348. The sequence goes on from CALFHN010000125.1 coordinate 1,658, forward strand.
TTGAAGAAATAGGTTGTCATCCAGCGGATGAAGCCGGAGGTTCGCAGGGATGTTTTCGGCCAAGTTGGGCGTCAGTCCAGCAACAAAGCAGTCGACGTTTTTCCCCGGATTTTCCTCACACCACTCATGGACTTCGCCCAATAAATCCGGGCGCCAAACGTAAGCGAGGTAATAAAACGGAAAGGAAATTTCACTCGTTAAATCGAACAGGCCTTGGCGTAGCAACGGAGGAACTACTCGTAGCTTTCGTTCTGGCATGTCAAATGTTGGGTATAGGCTTAGGGCCAATAGCTTGTCAGCCGATCGGGCGGTGTAGTCTGTAAACGAGCGCACCCCCCAGCGCTGGAATCGGTTTCCAGCCGTAAAAGGATAGCTCGGATGATAAAACATGTACTGATGAGCAATGGCCACCGTTGGAGTGTTCTTTTTGGACACAAAACCGAGAAGCGGTTCATAGAAATTGACGATCACATCCGGCTTTTTTCGCTCGATCGATGTATTTAGGTCGCGAACGCTCTTCACATACTTTGAGAAGTAGCGAAGGGTGTCTCCAGACGTGCGCAAAAGGTCCATCTCCCGGGTAGCCATATTCACACGCAATCCTGGACTCGCGTGTGATGTTATTTCGCACTGAAGGCGACTCTGCAAGAAGGAAGGGACCGAGGTGCTTTTTCCGTGTCCAACATGTGCCCCTATAACGGAGTGGCCTGCATCTCGTAGCCATTCCGCCAACGCAACCGCTTGCATCAGGTGCCCTTTTCCTTCGCCTTGGATATTGAAAAGTACGTTTAGAGATGCCATCAATGTAGTTGGATGTTTAGGTGGGGAATGGGTCCAGCCTGTCCGTCGCCTGTTGTGGAGACCGCTTGCACTTTTGGTGTTTCTTGCTGTCTTTGAGGGGGTGTGTCCAAGTGATAAACGATTTCCAAGCGACCATCTAGGTGTTCAACTAGAGCCGTACAGCTTTCTACCCAGTCGCCACAATTGAAATATTGTACGTCCGCTATGGAGCGTATTTCCGCTCGGTGAATGTGACCACACACCACGCCATTTACACCCAGAGACCGAGCCTTTTCAGCAACCATTTGTTCAAAATCGTCGATATACTGCAGGGCTGTTTTGGTTCGATCTTTTAAAAAGGCAGACAGGGACCAATAGGGCTTTCCAAGACGGCCCCGAATGGTATTGACAAGACTGTTCAGGCCTAGCGCAAGGCCGTATGCAACCGCGCCCAAAACCTGGAGCCATTTGGCATAGCGAATTATGCCGTCAAATTCATCGCCGTGAAGAATCAATAGCTTTCGGCCGTCCATCAGCGTGTGGACCGCGCTTTCTGCGACCAGTATGTCACCAAAACGATGACCCAAGAAGTCGCGGGCAAAAGAATCGTGATTTCCGGGGATATAGGTGATTGATGTCCCTTTTCTCCCTATTCGGAGCAGTTTTTGTACGACGTCATTATGGGACTGGGACCAAAACCAGCTGCGCGCAAGCGCCCAACCATCGAAGATGTCGCCAACTAAAAATAGATGGGTGCACTCGTACGATTTTAGGAAATCTAAAAGATCGTCAGCTCGAGAATGGCGTGATCCAAGATGGAAATCTGAAATCCAAATGGTTCGAACTGACTTTACTTCGTTCGGGCCGAAATTTTGCACAGGGGGTGGAGCTCCTCGTTGTCCTAGGTATCGTGTCGTAGCGATACAGGATACGACGCCAACATAAACTCAAGGTTAAGCCAGCGTTATACAAATGAGAATAAAACAGGGTGGCTGGGGCCACTCCAACAATTACTAGCCACCGAATATGCTACAAAAACAGGTGCCACAAACGAGAAAAACTAAGCTTACATTTGCAACTAAAAACAAGAACGGGGGCGCGGCCTAGGCCGCGCCCCCGACTCGGAGCAGGTTACGATGTCAATCTGCAGCTTGACTCCGCCGATTCCCTATTTTAGGAGCATCATGCTCTTTGTAACGACGCCGCCGTTGGCTTCAAGACGGTATAAATACATTCCTGAAGTCAGGCCGGATGCATCAAATGTCACCCGATACGTTCCGGCTGGCTGAACGCCATTTACAAGGTTGTCTATTTCTCTTCCTAAGACGTCGTACACACTTAGGCGGACCTGCTGTGCAAACGAAACCCGAAATTCAATGGATGTTGAAGGATTGAACGGGTTAGGATAATTTTGGGCTAGTTCAATCGAAAGTGGAAGCTCCGTCGCCAATGTCTCAACGTCCACTGTTGAGATATTTCCAAGGTTGCCGTTCTTTGCCAAGGCGGTCCAGCTTTCCAACCATAAGTTTTCGCCGAAAGCGCCTTTGTAGGCTACATTTTCGAAGAAGGGATCGCCTACGGCTAGAGCACCGGTAAGGGCCGGGCTACCAGCGTTCGGACGAGGGTCGAGGCATCCCGTAGCGGTGCGGCAGACGCCAGCCAACTGTGGATTGGTGAAGCTATTTGTAGCGGCTAGGATGTCCCGGGCGAAACTGGAAGCGGTGGTGAAATCGTTGGCCGCTCCAATATTCCAGAACAGATTGTTCGTGATGGTAATGTCGCCAGCTTCGAGACGAGCGCGGCTGTCTTGGCCGGCCGTTAGGTCTTCGATATCAACCGACTTGTTACGGAACTCGGTAAAGAT
>CALFHN010000126.1 GCA_937876355.1 uncultured Bacteroidota bacterium
GGGTTTATAGCAAAATGTCTGCGGAAGGTGATGATTACGCCCTTTATCAGATTGGACACGCATATTCAAATTCGGGCGATGCATTTGAAGCAATTTCCACGTTTAGACAACTTATCGAGGACTACCCGACTAGTGAATGGCGGGAAGAATCTCAATATTCTCTTGGCTATCTCTATTTCTTGAACGAAGAATACGAGCAAGCCATCAAGGAATATCGATCACTGATCACAACATTTCCTCGTAATCCGTTGGCCGCCAAGGCTCAATACGGAGTCGGGGACTCGTTTTTTAACAGTGGAAATATTACAGAAGCGGTATCTTCCTATCAGCTTGTATTAACCCAGTACCCCAATAGTCCGTTCGTGGCCGATGCTGCAGCTGGAATTCAGTTTGCATTGATGGCGGCCGGTCAGGATAAAAGAGCGAATACCATTGTTGACTCGTTGGCAACTGTATTAAGCGGGACACCAGCCGCCGAACAACTTAAGTATCGACAGGCAGAGGCAAAATACCAGAGCGGGCGGGTGAAAGATGCCTTATCGGATTTCGAAATTTTCATCTCATCTGGTAAGGACGCTGTGCTCTTAGCCAACGCTCACTTTTATGCAGCTGAGATCCAAAAAACACAAAACCGACTAGCGCAGGCCGAACAACATTACAAAATTGTTGTCCAGACCTATCCTTCCTCTGAAAGATATCCTGAAGCCGCCAATACGCTTGGACACCTATTGTTGGATCAGAATAATTCGACAGAAGCTGAGGACGTGTTTCAACAAATGGAAAGTAAAACGGCCTCAAATCCTCGTGATTTTGCTAGGGCTCGGTATGGCAGAAGTTTGGCTCTAATTCAGCTTTCTCGATTGAATGAAGCAGAGCGAATCCTTCAGTCTTTAACCTCGGACAAACAGATGTCAGAGGCCAATTTCCCGGCTTTTCTTGGCTTAGCTCAAATCGCTCTTAAGAAGGAAGACTATGCTACTGCAGACCCGCTCTTAGGCGCACTCTCTACAAGTGCCAGAGATGAAATTGGGGCAGAAGCTTTGTATCTACTTGGACTGTCTCAAATCACCAGAAGTCAATATGATTTGGGTATTGAAACACTAGGCCGGATGTCGGCTCTGTTTTCTGGTTATTCAAGTTGGCTCGCTAAGAGTTACTTGGAACAAGGAAAGGCGTTTGAAGCATTGGGTAACCCAGGGCAGGCCATTCGCATTTATGACATTGTGGTATCGATGTATCCAGATTCACCATCCTCCAAAACTGCAAAAGCTAGATTAGATGATTTACGCTAACAAATTGGCTCAGGCATTCGTTTTCGTGGCTGTAGTGGCTGTAGTGGCTGTTCCAAATATCGCTTGGGCTCGTCAGGATGTGGTTTTGCCAGATTTGGCGCCTAGGGAAGTTGAAATCACCGGCGATTTAACAATCGTTTTTCCAGCTCTTCGCAGGCAACCATTAGTCGGGTTCAATCCTCCCCCTCCTGTGCCAGATATTTTATCTTCTAGGCTCCCTTTCGCGGAAGACTACAAACAACCGAGCGCCGATTTACCTCCCAGCCCCGTTCTGCCCCCAGACCCGCCGGAAGTAACGGCCATTGCCAACAGAACGCCAATGAACGGCGTGATGAGCGCGTCGGTCGGTAGCCATCTGGACCGGACACTGGCAGCTGAGATTGCTCTACGATATTCCCAAAACTCGTCTGCCCTATTTGATATTGAGTATCACGGGACAAACGGCCAAGAGCCATTTGCTGGATCAACAGCAAACTCGGGATTCGACTATCTGAAATCTGATATAAAACTTTCTACAGAAGTAGGCCCAGTAGTCTTTTCGAGCTCGGCAAGCGGTTTCAAAAAGAAATATTCGATGTTCGGCTTAATTCCCGTGCCAGGAGCGCAGTCTGTTTCAAACCCAGACCGCAATTTTTATGGGGCTGAACTTTCTTTGGGAATTAGCAGTAGCCCTGGTTCTAGGCTCGACGGAGGAATTGCGTTTAAAGGGGGGATGACTGCGTTAAACACGGACGTGTTTGACCCGTCCGTCCGGGTTGACCCCGTTACAGACAGGGAAGAAAAATTCCTTTCGACCAGTGGCCGACTATCAATTCCCATTCCAGACGGATTTATCTCAGTCGTTGCAAGTGGAACAACTTCAGGTTTAGACGCAGGCACATTTCCTGGAAGTACAGTTCAATCGGGCTACTCACAGGCCGTATTTAGCTATTTGTACTCTAGAAATATGAACCTAAAAGCTGGAGTTGCCGTGATGGGCTTCAGATCGGACCCGCAATTTACTAGCGACAGGCCGCGGTCGTTGTCTTATTTATCCCCCGTGCTAGAACTTAGTTACACGCTTTCTTCTGCTATCAGGTTATATGCCGGTAACCAACCCAAACTAGAAACCGGATTGTTGCGCGAAACCTATTCCGCGTCGCCTTTCTTAAAAGATGAACCGGTATTACTTCCCTCTTTGACTTCAATAGATGCCCATTCCGGATTGGAGTATCTGTCCGAATTTATAACAACAAAAGTGCAGATCGGATATCGGGAACAGCCGTATCAAAGGTACGCGTTTCAACCAACATCTTCAGTCAATGGGTATGACCGCGGGTACGCAGGCCTAGCATATGATGCTGCAAATATGCTTTACGGAAAGTTGGACCTAGGATTGTTGTTGTCTCCAGGCATGCAGTTGGGAATAGATGCTGAATTTCGAAGCGCTGAGTTGTCAGATCTAAATGCAGACATACCGTATTTTTCTCCACTATCAATTGGCGGATTTGCTTCCGCCAGCTTTTTGGATGGAAACGCTATGGTTCAAGTCAACTTTCGTCATGAAGCGGCGCGTAAAGTGGACCTAATTGGAATTCAGGAAACATCCAGCATTACGTTATTGGGCATTGAAGGCTCCTATTTTTTCACTCCTTCCTACGGTTTGTCCGTTGGAGTTCGAAATCTGGGTGCTTCCCCGGAGTTTTGGCAGTGGTATCCGATTGAGTCTTCAACCTTCTATTTCGGAGCCAAATACCGGTGGTAAGAGGATTGTCCATTACTGTTGCCAATTGGATTACCGCATGTTTCCTTCTACTTTTAGTTTAATTTTTATCTAGTCATTCTCAAAATTATTTTGGAAATCAAAGACCAAATTGGCCGAATTGTAGCGGAAGCTTTGCTTCAAGGCAAATCCGTTCGAATGGATGGAATTGGGGTTCTTTCGCCTGCAAGGCAACCCGCACATCGTGAAAAAACTCCATCGGGATTTAAGTGGCATCCACCTCAGTTGCGACTTGAATTTGAAGCAGATTCCCAGCGATGAAAAACGACTTGCAACAATCCTCTTTAATTGATCTGCTTTTGGCAAATCAAAACGCATTTTCTCAGCCGGAAGTTGAATCTTTACATTCGATTCCCGGAGAGCTGGTTCGCGAATTGTCAACGACCGGAATTCTGAAAATTCCCTTCGTCGGAACCTTTGAAATGGTTGACCACCTTGTTCGTTTTTCGCCGGACCCATCACTTGTCTTGGCTCTCAACGTCTCTCATCTTGGGCTTCCCGTACTTGGAATTGAAAGTGATCCTATTTCCGAACCGAGCCAACTTGATGAGACCAAAAAAGGTGACGTGCAAAGCCTAACTCCTGCTCATGGTTCACCGAATGCATCTGGCGTCGCCAAGAAGAAACCAACCTCTACTTCCGATAACAACGCAGCAGTAGAGCGATCTGGCCCGAAACCAGCACATTCCAGTCGTCGTGGGCGCGGAAGCACATCTTTATATCGTGAACGCAACGGATCAAATAAGGGTGCTTTCATCATAGTCGCCCTGGTGGCCATGGCGGTGGTAGCAACACTGCTACTAAAGCCCCTTTTCTTTCCTGGAAAGACGGTTCCTAACGAAGAAATGGCCTCTTTTAAACCTAATAACGAACCGGTTACTGCGCTGGATTCAACTGGTGTTGTGGCTTCAGATTCGTCGCTGATTATGCGTGCTGGGACAAATGCCGTTCCAGATGACAGTGACCCAGATGACAGTGACCCAGGCGGCAGTGACCTAAGCGGCAGTGACCCAAACGGCGTTGACCCAACTACCCTTGATGTCACTGCTGTTCAGACTAAAAATATTACGTCGGAAACAAAGGGTTATACTATCATCGTTCGATCAACGTTATCTGCTTCGGCAGCTGAAATGGCAAGGCAAGAATTGTCGTTTTTAAATCTGCCCATGGGAGTTTTGATTGGAGAAGTGGACGGGGTAACGCGATATCGAATGGGATTGGGAATTTACACAACTGCCCTTGAAGCCGATAGCGTTCGCATTTCACTTGGATCTCAATTGCCCAACGGATCGTGGGCAACCCGTATCCGTTAGGTCTTTACATTTTAAACTGAATATATATCATGCTCATGCTGAGCTTTTTACTCGTTCAAGTAGCAGGGATTCCTGCTGATAGCCTACAGCAGGCAGCTGCGGCCCCAAGCCAATTGGACATCATCTTTGAGGCTGGTTGGATCATGGTTCCAATCTTTCTGCTGTCCATTTTGACCGTTTATCTCTTGGTCGAGCGGCTTATTATCCTTCGTAAAGCAGATTCCGATCGCACAGAAATTATGGGCCGAGTAAGAGAGTACGTTAGGGCTGGTAACACGCACGGCGCTCAAGCATATTGTGAAGCTCAGCAAAAGCCGCTAACTCGTATCCTAAAGCATGGACTTGATCGACTTGGACGGCCAATTTCTGAGATTCAAGACGCCGTTAATGCGGCTGGAAAGCATGAAGGATTTCAATTGGAACGTCGAATGGATCTGTTGGCGAGTGTAGCAGGAATTGCCCCGATGTTAGGCTTTTTGGGCACGGTTACAGGGATGATTAAGGCGTTTCAGCAAATCCAAAATCTGCACGGGAACGTTGACCCCAGCGTTTTGGCTGGTGGAATCTGGGAAGCTTTGGTTTCAACCGCAGGTGGCATGATCGTCGGCATCTTGGCGTTTTTCTTTTACAATTTCCTGTTGAGCAAGATCAACTCCTTGGTCAACGACATGGAGCAATCTGCAACAGAGTTCATCGATATGCTCCAGGCACCCGTCGATGATTCGAATCCGCAGAAAAACACTTATAGCAACAGCTTCTAACTTTCATGTCGACAAATTTTTCCTCTTCCAGAAAACCACTGATTAACTACAGTTTGGCCGGATTGGCTGATATTGTGTTATTGCTGTTGATTTTCTTTCTGTTGACATCGAGCTTCATCCCTCAATTTGGTATTGAAGTTACCCTACCTCAAACCCAAACCGCCGCTCCAACTAAAGATCAATACGTAACCGTAATCATCACGAAAGATGGTACATATTATGTTGAACAGCAGAAAGTCACTCAAAATGGTCTTTTAGACGCTGTACGAAATGCTGCAACGGGCAAGACTGTTTTAGTACTTCGTGCCGATGAGGAGTCTAGGATAAAACATCTAGCCGCCGTCGGAAGCATAGCTTCAGCGCTGAACTTGCGCTTTAAGTTGGCTACAGACCGCTTGAATCCATAGTTCTTCGTCCAGAAAATTTCGGGATCTCTATATAATTAGGAATAAGGGTTTTGAATTCGATAATTCAACGCCTCTGCGATATCGTCAGGGCCTACAACATCTCTCCCATCTAGCGCTGCGATGGAACGACCAACCTTCGCAACTCGATCAAAAGATCTCATCGAAAGTTTTAGACGCTGGATCGATCTATTAAGTAAACCAACAACACTAGGCTGTAAGGTAGATTTTCCCGATCCCTGAATAAGTTGATAAGCTCGGTCTACGCGTTTCTTAACACTTTTGGACTGAATATCTTCCCCTAACCTCTCTTGGGTCGGGTCAACCGTCCGTAAAATGACTCGCATATCAATTCTATCGAGCAAAGGGCCACTTGTTTTGGCATGATATCGATGTTTGTCCTGATGGGAACAGTTGCATACAACTTCGTCGGATCCAGAAAACCCACAGGGACAAGGATTTAAAGCTGCAATCAATTGAAACTTGGCCGGATACTCAACCGCCCCACTAGCTCGTGAAAGTATCACTTTCCCTTCTTCTAGAGGCTCCCTGAGGCTCTCCAGAGCTGCTTTTTCGAATTCCGCGAGTTCATCTAAGAATAACAATCCGTTGTGTGCAAGCGATATTTCACCTGGAAGAGACGGTGAGCCTCCTCCCAAAAGGCCGGCTTTTGAAACCGAATGGTGTGGGGCTCGGAAAGGTCGGTTTTTTAATAAGCCGGTACTAGTGAGTCCGCGAAGTGAATGAATACTGGTTGTTTCAAGTTGCTGTGGCCTCGTCCAGTTAACTTGTACTCCTTGGTAGGCTCTGCATAACATCGTCTTTCCGCATCCCGGGGGGCCTACTAATAGAATGTTATGACGCCCTACCGCCGCAATCTCTAGTCCCCTAATAGCCGCGTTTTGACCGATTACTTGGGAAAGATCGGGCCAGTCATTTGGTTTAATACCGTTAGACATCCCTAATTCTATGGGCTCTCTGCCTCCCAAAAACCGTCCTTGCGCCAATAGAACCGCTTCTGTCAGGGTTTCTACAGCAACAACGTCTATTTCTGATATTGCAGAAGCTTCTTGATAATTCTCTTTTGGAACAACAACTCGTTTAAAACCACCCCGGACTGCGCCTAAAACCGCAGTCAAGACTCCTTTTACAGGACGTACTGCTCCATTGAGCGACAATTCACCCAGAAATAGGTCAGTTGATTGAAGGCTTTCGATTGGGATCGTTTGATCTGCTGCCAATATGCCAAGGGCAATCGGTAAATCGTAAAGGGTGCCCTCCTTTCGTATATCTGCAGGGGCTAAATTCACCGTTATTGCACCCCTTGGAATAGCATAGCCAGAGGCACTTAAAGCCGCCCTAATGCGATCAAGCGCCTCCCTGACTGCACCGTTTGGTAAACCTACAATAGTATGCCTTGGTATCCCCGAAACGATGCTGGTTTCAACGATCACAGAAACTGCGTTCACCCCGTTTGTTGCACTTCCATAAAGTTTACTATATCGGATTTTTGAAGGCATGTGAAAATTATCAGCGTCGTTTTAAGGGGTGATGATCAATCTGAATGACCCAATTGAGGTCAATTCGTAACTTTGACCCACCTCTTTCGGGTTTTGGATTTGAACTGGGTGAATTGTAGCCGTTCAAAGCGTAGTTTGAGACATGAAGCGTCGTTGACGTTCATTTGACGGGAAACCTACTTGTTAGTCAGGCCCTCTCTCCTTTTAGCCCCTTTTTTACAACTCCATTTTTAGCCGCCATGCCAATGATTCTTGGAATTACTGGAAACACGTTGAAGGAAGGAATGTGGGAGCCGGTCGCAAGCTTGATAAAAGATCTCCGATCCATTCACAACAAATTTGTGGTTCATCCGGATCTAGCAAAGGGATTATTAGATCGAGATGCCTCGTTGCAGGACAACGAGATAGCACGTACGGTTTTAGATTTCTTAGACCAAGCCGAACTCATCATTTCATTTGGTGGTGATGGCACCTTATTAAACACGGTAAACTTGCTGGGCGAAAGACCTACGCCCATTTTAGGAGTGAATCACGGCAGATTGGGTTTTTTGGCTCAAATTGAGGGGTCCGAAGTGCACCAAAGGGTTCAACAGTTGAAATCAGGTGACTTTGTGGTCGAAGAAAGAGTTGTTCTAGAAGCATCTTTGGAGTCAAAAGACAAGCTTGCAGCCAATTTTGCTCTCAATGAATTCACTATCCAGCGCTCAGGAGAAACAGGTCTTTTAACGTTTGAAGTTTTGGTCGACGGTGTTCACCTCAATACCTATTGGGCTGACGGCCTAATCGTTTCGACCCCCACTGGGTCTACCGCCTATTCTCTCGCCCTTGGTGGTCCCATAATGGCACCGGGTTGTCAGGCCATTCTCGTTTCGCCAATCGCCCCGCACACGCTCACGGTCAGGCCAATAGTCATTCCGGACTCGGCCCTTGTGGATATTCGTCTTATCGGTAATGGAAACTCCCACGTTTTTACGACCGATGGAATAAATCACAAAAATGCTCTTGCTTCTGGAGGTGTGCGTATTAAAAAGGCCCGTCACTCCGTAAAACTGGTCCGTTTCAATGATCAAGACTACTTTTCAACCCTCCGAAACAAATTAATGTGGGGAGCGCATCGCTCAAAACATGCCAACTAATTGTCAACAGATCGTGAAATGGTAATATGACGACGCCATCGGTTGACTACGCTCAGAATGAGGCCGTATATTCATAGACTGTACTTGGTTAGGTAGCTCAGTTGGTAGAGCAATGGACTGAAAATCCATGTGTCGGGGGTTCAATTCCCTCCCTGACCACCATTTATTGATTGATAAAGGAGTGCATTCCACAAGATCCTCAAAATGGAATGGTTGCTCTACGCAAAAGAGTCCCTATCTTTTCAGTCTTGACATCAAGATGCAATCAAGATCCAAATGGTCCGGTAGTTCAGTTGGTTAGAACGCCTGCCTGTCACGCAGGAGGTCGCGAGTTCGAGTCTCGTCCGGACCGCAGAAGCCCGGGTTAACAAAGTTAACCCGGGCTTTTTGCGTTGTAACACATAGTGTTGTAACCCATAGCGTTGTAACCCATAGTGTTGTAACAACTAGTGTCACGGAAAAGCACGGCATCTCTTTTTCAGTATGGGACTTGTGTTGTCAAAATATTTCAGCTTGCCAAAGAAAATTTCTACCCGCGAAATATTCTGAACGTCCCGAAGATTTCGTCAATAATCGTTATGGCGGACTCCAGAACTTGCAATCGAGGACCGTCAGGTTATTTTAATGGTGTCGGCGTCCTGTATAAGCCGCACTATCGGTATCAATGTAAGTGCCAAGGCCCCACAACGGATTTATACCCGGGGGTCTTAATCTCAGCCCAGCTTGGGCTTGATGGCCAGTGAGACATTCCATTATCCGATGCACATCTTGGTCCGTAGGGCCTCATGTGCGATGTGTGCCTCTGGGTTTCTGCTTTTTCGGAAGACGTTCAGCCGCCGACGAGTGACTACTTCACAATCTTTTTACGCTTTGATGAATTCAGGCGTTGTGTCGTTGTTGTTCTTTCGTCGAATAAATGATGTTTCATCACAAATCGGTTACCATGACTGAACCAAAGACCTTATCTCCTGCCAGACCTCGCACAAACCGCCCTGCTTCTCCCCCGCATAAGTCGCTAGACATCAGTCCTATCCCTACGGAAACAGAGAAGGTGTCTGTACTTGACAGAATCGCGGCAATCGACGTTCCACCAGCCCTGAAACCAGCAATAGATCCTGCCTCGTTGATCCACCGGGATCTACTTGGAGGTGAGTTCTGGAAGCGGATACCAGCCTTCTCACAAGTATCGGAGGCCGAGTTTCTCGAGACAACCTATCAGAATAAGAATTCCGTCACGAGCTCCGAGAAGCTAGCCGAGGTAATCAGGCCGCTGGTGCCAGCCTCTTTTCTTGAAGACGTGACCGAAGGACTTCGGCAGGCACCCATGCGCCTGCGACTATCGCCTTATTTACTATCGCTGATAGACTGGAACAATCCATACGACGATCCAATACGGATCCAGTTCGTTCCTGTAGCCTCAACCCGCTACCCGGATCATCCAATGCTTATGATGGATTCACTGGACGAACAGGGTGATTCGCCAGTTCCGGGATTAGTGCATCGCTACGAAGACAAAGTGCTCTTTCTTGCTCTGGATGTCTGCCCCGTCTACTGTCGGTTCTGCACCCGTAGTTATGCAATTGGTGGTGACACAGATTTAGTAGATAAAGTCGACTTCAAGCCAGTCCCCGCTCAGTGGGACAAAATCTTTGCCTACTTAATGTCACGACCCGAGGTAGAGGATGTAGTGGTCTCCGGTGGTGATGCGTATTTCCTTCCGCCCCATCGTCTTCGTTACATTGGCGAAACACTGCTTTCCATACCACACATCCGACGTATTCGATTTGCGACGAAAGGCCCGGCGGTTATGCCGATGCGAATTCTCACTGATCATGAGTGGACAGATACGCTTATCGATCTGTCTCGAATGGGTCGCGAAATGGGTAAGGAAGTATGCCTTCATACCCACTTCAACCACCCTTCTGAGATTACGGAGATTACACAGCGGGCCATGATGTTGTTGTTTAAAAAAGGATTGCGAGTAAGAAACCAAAGCGTGCTTATTCGCGGCGTCAATGATAACGTTGAAACCATGCGGTTGCTCGTGAAGCGCCTGTCGTACGTAAATGTGACGCCTTATTACGTCTATCAGCATGACATGGTCAAGGGCGTGGATGATTTGCGGACCACAATCGCGACCACGGTCGAACTGGAACGCAAAGTGAGGGGAATCACTGCAGGATTCAATACGCCTGTATTTGTCACTGATGCGCCGGGTGGAGGTGGTAAACGCGATGTACATAGTTACGAATTCTATGACCAGGAAACGGGCATTTCGGTGTACCGAAGCCCTAGCGTTGACGACGAGCGCGTACATCTCTATTTCGATCCAATCTATCTGCTTCCCGACTCGGGTAAGGCGCGATGGGAAATGCCGTCCGAGCATAGTGTTATGGTTGCAGAAGCGCTCAAGGCAGCCGGATGCGAGCGTTTAATCGTCGCTAACTAGTTATAAAGGTATTTATGAATTCAATTCAAATCATGCTGGGCGCGAATGGGCGTACCGGTGAAGATGCTCAAGTTCGCCACGTTCGTCTTGGCGACCCCCTAGGAGCCGCCTTGTCAACTTTCGATTTTCACAACAAGCGAATTAAGCTCTATGAGGTGACGGCTGAGACGTTCATTGGCAGCGAGCCCGCACATGTTCTCATTGAGGAGTTGGAAACTGGGGATCGGTTTTCTAAGCTGAATCTGTATGCGCGTGAAGAACCGGGTGCCGCGAACGACCAATGGGGCGAAGCCGGATTCCGGCGTGAAGGCGCGATCCGAGGCTTCTTTTCCGACGGTGCCGAGGCGGTAATTTGGGCCCGCTATTCAGGCGAAGAACGGGCCGTCGAGACTAGACAGGACGATCACGAGAAAACACTCAAGATTGCCCTTTCCAAAGAGCGGTCAAATCCTGCACTGCCGGATGGATATACATCCCGGCCTGCGGTCCCCAACGATTCAGAGCAGATTTCGATTCTGATGAACAGCGTGTTCGAGGACTATGCATCTGATATTTCTCCCGAGCATCTTTCCAGACAAATAGCAACACTTCAAACCTTGTTCCAAGTCATCGAAGATGCCGACCGAAAGCTAGTGGCAGCGGCATCAGCAGAGCTCGATGTTGGGCGGCAAGTGGCCGAGATTACCGATTGTGTAACGCTACCCGAACACCGAGGTCTTGGACTCTCATCGGGAGCGGTGGGAGCACTTCACGACAATCTTAAAGGGCACCCCCGAATAAACGCCACGTATTCGCTGGCTAGGGCAGATGAAATAGGCATCAACTGCGTTTTCCATCGACTAGGATATAACTACACAGGACGATTGGTCAACAATTGCCGAATGCCCAATGGATGGGAGTCAATGAACATTTGGTGTCGATAATGTCGACATTGGACATTATCGTTTTCGGCCTCTATATGGCCGGAATGATTGGTATTGGCCTGTATTTTTTTCGTCGACAAGAGTCTGAGGAGGACTTCTACCTAGGGGGTCGACAGATGAAGAGCTGGCATATCGGGCTTTCGGTCGTTGCGACAGACGTGGGTGGTGGATTTTCGATCGGGTTAGGTGGACTTGGGTTTGCGATGGGATTATCGGGATCGTGGATGCTTTTCACGGGTCTTTTGGGCGCCTGGCTTTCGGCCGTGTTCCTTATTCCCCGCGTCAAGCCGCTTTCGAGCCAATTCCGATTTCTCACTTTCCCGGATTTTGTCGGTAAGGCGTACGGGCGAAATGCCGCTATCCTCGCCGGAATCATTTCTGCTGTGGGATACCTTGGGTTTACTGCCTCGCAGATTCTTGCCGGTGCAAAACTGGCGGCTGCCATCGTGCCGGAAGTCCAGACCACGGTTGCTCTGATAGTGATCGGTGTCATCATCGTATTGTACACTTCGATGGGTGGCATGAAAGCGGTCGTCTACACCGACACGGTGCAATGGATCATCTTGATGGTGGGCCTGATCTTAGTAGGAATTCCGGTAGCATACACAGCGGTTGGCGGGATGGATGCTATTCGCGCGGCCCTTCCGCCCGAGCACTTGACCCTTACAGCGATCGGACCAGTTGATCTTGTAAATTGGGCAGTTACAATAATTCCGATTTGGTTTGTGGCCATGACCTTATACCAACGGATCTATGCGTGCAAATCGGTGCGGGATGCTCGTCGCGCATGGTACCTGGCCGGGTTGTTCGAATGGCCAATCATGGCCTTTATGGGTGTAATTCTTGGAATACTTGGAAGAGTGGCCGCGCAGCAAGGGCTTTTTGCCCCGATGGGGTTTACGGATCCGGGGATGATGGATGCAGAAATGGGACTTCCTTTACTGCTGCGCACCGTACTTCCCGCGGGGGTGATGGGTTTACTTCTCTCTGCCTACTTCTCGGCAATCATGTCTACGGCCGACAGTTGTTTGCTTGCAGCTTCGGGAAACGTGCTGTCTGACATTCTTGCAAAAACTGGGCTGATCGCAGGCCGAACCGATCGTGCTTCCCGGTTTGTTACGCTAACAGTGGGCATCGCTGCTGTACTTCTAGCTTCAAGTATGACGAGCGTACTCGATCTGATGCTGCATTCGTACGCATTCATGGTATCAGGCCTGCTCGTTCCTGTTCTAGCCATATTTCATCCGCGGCGATTTCCACCGATGGCGGCAATCGCCGCCATGCTCGTGGGAGGATGCACGACCGTTGGGCTCTCGATAATAGTAAATGCCGAGCTACTGTCACTACCGCTGGGTTTAGATCCCAACGTCTTTGGCCTGGCCGCCTCGGCCGCCGCATTCGCCTTCGTCGCTGCCAGGCATTCGGGCTCTGTAGTCACGACCTAGCGCAATGTTTGCCAGTGATTTGGCTCCAGTACGTATAAATATGCATCTGGGCGTACATTGGACTTCATGCTTCGACTTGGCACGTTCAAAACGGGAAAATCCTGTTTGTATCTTAAGCGACTCTCGGATATCGATGAAAAAGTTTTGATCGACTTAATCTCTGATTCCTGTACCCACATATCGAAAAAACGCCCCGCATGAAAACCCTATCCATTTTACTCTTCGCCTCGTTTCTTTTCGTGGGATGCGCTCAGGAATCTGCAACACCAAATATTATTTACATATTGGCTGACGACTTGGGCTACAACGAGTTAGGGTCATACGGACAAAAAATTATTCGCACCCCCAACTTGGACAAGTTAGCAGTTGAAGGCATGCGATTCACTCAACACTACTCCGGCAGCCCGGTGTGCGCGCCCTCAAGAGGAACACTCTTGACGGGTAAAAACACAGGGAGTGGTTATATCCGAGACAATTTCGAAATGGGTGGTTGGGGACCTAACGAGCCAGAAGGCCAATTACCACTACTCGATTCCGAATTTACCATTGCTGAAATGGTAAAACCGCTGGGGTATACTACAGGATTCATTGGGAAATGGGGATTGGGAGGACCAGATTCGGAGGGACATCCTAATAATCAAGGTTTTGATCAGTTTTATGGATATCTCTGCCAGAGGGTTGCCCACAACTATTACCCAACCCATTTGTGGCAAAATGGAACGCCAGATAGCCTAGAAGGCAACGCCTATTTTGCGTCTCACCAAAAAATCGATGCCCCGCTAGAGACAGACCAAGACTATTACGATCTCTTCGCTGCTGAACATTATGCTCCCGATAAAATGTTGGAGTCTGCCCTTTCATTCTTAGAAGACAACAAGGACAACCCGTTCTTTTTGGTATTCGCCACCCCCGTTCCTCATCTGGCGCTTCAGGTCCCTCTTGAGTCACTGAACGAATATCCTGACTCTCTAGACAGCGAACCTTTCTTGGGAGGATCCTATCTGCCCCACCCCCGCCCCCACGCTGCCTACGCGGCAATGATTACGCGAATGGATCGTGACATAGGCACAATGTTAGCCAAATTGGCAGATTTAGGCCTTGAAGAAAATACGATCATCATGTTCAGCTCTGATAACGGAACGACGTATTCCAAAGGTGTAGATGCTTCTTACTTCAACAGTGTCGGCTCTCTAAGGGGACTCAAAGGTTCTGTCTTTGAAGGTGGGGTCAAAGTCCCATTCATCGTCAAGTGGCCCGGAACGGTCAAACCAGGGTCTACCTCGGATCACGTTTCAGCATTTTGGGATTTGCTTCCAACCGTTGCTGAGATCACAGGTGCTGAAGCCCCAACAAATTCGGATGGAAACTCTTTCTTGGCAACGCTCAAAGGGAATTCAGCTTATCAGACTCCGGATAAGCCCCTCTATTGGGAATATCATGCGTTCGGAGGCATGCAGGCGGTCAGAATGGGCGATTGGAAAGGCGTTCGACTAGAAATACGTAGACAAGACAATGCTCCTGTGCAGCTCTTTAACCTCACTTCGGATCCGAACGAAGAAAATGACGTCGCTTCTGCAAACCCAGATATTGTAGCTCTGATTCGTGCCGTGATGGATGCCCGCATCCCATCAGTAAGGGAAGACTGGAATTTTGTACGGGATTCAAATCCGTAAGGCAGTCAATGGGTCATTGGCGCTCTTTTGCAACCCTACTTCGTTACCAATCCAGCGGCATTCGGACCGTGATTAAACAGAGCATCTAAGACACTCATGCCTGCTTGGAATCCAGGGAAGTTCTGTCTGTATTCCGGATTTTGCGGCGCAGCCGTGACCGTGACCGTGTGAACGCCAGAAAGATTCAGACCAGGAGCCTTGTTGACTGTGACGTCAACGGGTAATTTCAGCACATTCAGGCTCCAAATCACGGTTTTGACGGTTAAATCGCTCAGGTTATCGTGTTCGCTGAGCAAAAATTCGGTAATGGATGGGATGTAGTGCTCATAAAAAGGGGCGGTTGCGTAATTATATCTAAGCCCTTTCAAATGATCTTGAACCCATTTTGACGAATAATCTATCTGGATTTCTGAAATTGGAGTCCCTCTCCCCTGCTTAATTACCGGAATAGAAAGCCATTGCCACCCAATCGGAGTCCGGATTTTGGTTCTATTTTGAAGCGTCTGGCGCCGATATGGCTGCCCGATGTCCAGTATTGCATCTTTTCCCGAACAGAGTCTAGATAAAAAATCTAAACCTGGAAAATATTCGGGAGCACAAATCAAAGGGGAGCTCAAAGGTAAAGTGTTCAAGTGACCGGATTACCGCCCTATATTACTTCAAATTCAATCCCGAGACCACCCGTATTTATGGTTCGCAAAGCATTAGCCTCGATCCTTCCATGTTCCGTCGGAATTATTGCCCCTGCTTCTGCTCCAAGGACGCCTGAATCCTTGGAATCGGGTCTTTCCAATCTTCGATTGGCGGGTTTTCAGCCCTGCTTTAAACGATCAGCATTTACGCCACATGGCTTCCTGGCAGGAACAGACCAAGAACGTTTAAATGAATTAAACGCTTTTCTGAACACTACAGAAGTTAATGCACTTTTTTGTGTACGCGGGGGGTATGGAACGCTGAGACTCCTTGATGGTGTTGATTATGCAGCGGCGCGGAAACATCCCAAAACGCTTGTAGGCTATTCTGACATAACTGCACTCCAATTGGCCCTGTTTAAACACGCCGGATGGATCGGGATTTCTGGTCCAATGGTAGCCGTGGAATGGCCAAATCCAGACGAGTCAAATTGCAGTCAGTTTATAGAATTGATTTCTGGCCGCTTAGCAAAAGGTCGCTTAGATTCGGCAGAACACCCCTTAATTAGTGTTTACGATGGATCCGCTCGTGGTACGTTGTTAGGTGGAAACCTGTCCTTGATCGCAAAGATGTGCGGCTCACGCCACTTGCCAGATATGACGGGGGCGATATTGTTTTTGGAGGAAATCGGAGAAAGTCCTTATCGAATTGACGGGTTATTGGCGCAGTTAAGACTCAGCGGTATTCTTCAAGACCTCTCAGGCATTGTTTTAGGCGGATTTACAGATGCAGAGTCACTTTCCGGTGGGTCGACTCTGTCCTTGACGGAGGTCTTCCAAGAATATTTTAGAGACCTTGGTATTCCGGTTGCATCCGGCCTACGATATGGTCATTTCCCAGCTAAAGTCTCCGTGCCGATTGGAATTCAGGCGGAATTACTATGCAATGATGGGCAAGTCCGATTCAACATATTGGAGCCTGTTGTTATATAGAACGAAATTGTGGACAATTGCTTTCCAATTTCATGTGCTTTTTTCAGATCCTTATCAGTCTGGTTCTTAGGTTGGCAGAGTTCAAATCATTGACCTGATCGTCTTATCTCTCGCTCCATGCGTATTGCAGTATTTGCCTCTGGCGGCGGTTCCAATTTTCAGTCTATCGTGAATGCTACGGCTCTCAAAACATTGTCCGCTGAGGTCGTGCTTTGTGTTGCCAGCAGGCCTGAGGCAGGCGTCATCGCGAGGTCAAAACGCGCCGGTATTCCAGTCTATATCCTGAATGGCACCATTGAAGATAACATTAGCGAACTGGTTAATGTCCTTGGTAATCATAAGGTTACGATGATTGCCTTAGCTGGATTCATGCGAAAAATACCGCGTGACTTAATTCTACTTTATCCAGACCGAATCCTGAATATTCATCCAGCATTGTTACCAGAATTTGGCGGACCAGGAATGTATGGATCGCGAGTCCACCAAGCCGTGGTTGCATCCGGTTCACTCGTTTCTGGAGCGACGGTTCATCTGGTTGATGAAGAATATGATTCGGGCCCCATTATTTTACAAGAAACGGTCCCCGTTCTTCCAACAGACACGGCTGAATCATTGGCAGCCCGTGTGCTAATAACAGAACATGCCTTATATCCAAAGGCCCTGCAGCTATTTGCCCAAAATAGAATCAAATTAATTGACCGAAAGGTTTCCTTCATAGAATCGCAAAAATCATAACATGATTGCTACTAAAAACCTGCCTGCGCCCAACGATTTTTACCCAATTAGAAGGGCATTGTTATCTGTTTTTGATAAGACGGGTATCGTTGAGTTTGCCCGCTTTTTGCACGAACAAGGAGTTGAATTAATCTCCACTGGAGGTACCTCGCGCGCGCTTACTGAAGCTGGATTGCCAGTAACTTCGGTCGATTTGTTAACGGGCTACCCAGAAATTCTTGGAGGGAGAGTAAAAACGCTTCATCCTGCGGTCCATGGCGGATTGTTGGCCCGGCGCGTAGATCCCGACGACTTGGTTGAGCTTCGGAATCAAGGAATTCAAGAAATTGACCTGGTCGTCGTTAATTTGTACCCGTTCCAAGAGGCGACAAAAGGAGACGATGTGACAGATGCCGTTGCTATTGAAAACATCGATATTGGCGGGCCTACCATGTTACGAGCTGCAGCGAAAAACTTCTTTTATGTAGCAGTAGCTTGTTCAGCTGAGTCCTATGCGTCCATCACTAGCGAAATGAAAGGAACGGGTGGCTCGCTATCGCTCGCCACTCGGCGCAACCTAGCAACGCAGGCATTTAGTCACACAGCGGATTACGATGCTGCGGTCACTCGTTATTTTACTGGTTCAACCGAACTTGCGATACGTACTCCCCTTCAGCAAACGCTCCGGTACGGCGAAAATCCGCATCAAAATGCCAGCTTGTTTGGCGATACGTCCTCCTTTTTTGAAACACTTCACGGCAAAGAACTGTCGTTTAACAACCTCCTGGACGTCCACGCTGCTTTGACGCTCATAAGCGAGTTTGAAGGGGCTGACCCCACTGTGGCCATCCTAAAACATACAAATCCATGTGGAGTTGGCACTGATCTGGCGCTGGCGACGGCATATCGCAAGGCGTTTTCGACAGACAGACAATCACCTTTTGGTGGCATTGTTGTCGTGAACCGTCCATTGGACATGGAAACTGCAAAAGCTATAGATGAAATATTTACAGAAATCATACTGGCGCCGTCTTTTGAACCTGGAGTTTTTGAACTTCTATCCGAGAAGAAGAATCGAAGGCTGATTCGAACATTGGCATCCGCCAAAACTGATAAGACTAAAGATGTACGTTCCGTTATTGGAGGATATTTGGTTCAAGAGCGGGATCCTTCTTTGGGGTCTTATTCCGAATTAAAATCTCGATGTACGGTAGTTACAAAACGCCAACCAACAGAATCGGAGTGGAAAGACTTGGATTTTGCTTGGCGAGTTGCCAAAAACGTCAAAAGTAATGCGATAGTTTATGTCAAAAACGGTCAGACCATTGGAGTTGGTGCCGGCCAAATGAGTAGAATCGACTCTTCTGAAATCGCTGCCAGTAAAGGGGCCAAATCAGAACTTAATTTTGAAAACTGTGTCGTAGCATCCGATGCGTTTTTCCCGTTCGCGGACGGATTGATGGAAGCGGCCAAAAGTGGCGCCAAGGCAGCCATTCAGCCCGGTGGATCCATTCGAGATGAGGAGGTGATAGCGGCGGCCAATGAAAATGGAATTGCAATGGTCTTTACGGGCAGTCGCCATTTCAGGCACTAAAACATCATTTTCCTAACGTCAGAATTACTGTACCTTCACCTAATCGATTCTTCAATACAACGGGATTTTTAAATGACACGAATGTGGGAACAGGTTCGAGATTGGGTGCTCGTTGGAAGCCTTCTTCTCATATCGGTTTTCGTACTGTTAACTTCGAATGAACCCATGCTACGCGGTCTCAGGGCCCGTTCTCTTGAAGTGACTTCTTCCGTTGAGAATCTTTTTTCTGGCCTTGGCAGGTATGTTCGTGCACTCGAAGAAAACGAAGCGCTCCGCACACAAAACGTTGAACTATCGAACAGCGTCGCGCTTATGCGGGCCTCTCAGCTGGAAAATGAGCGACTTCATGAGCTTTTAGCCCTGTCCGATTCATCCAGTTCTGACATGGTAGCGGCTCGAGTCATTTCAAAAGACATAACTCGTGAACGAAACACTTTTGTCTTAGATGTCGGAACAGAGGATGGCATCGAAACGGACATGGCAGTAATTGACTCCAGAGGTGTAATAGGAAAAATCGTGTTCGTTTCGGAGCATTACTCAAAGGTTATGACCTATTTAAATGCCGATTTTTTCGCCCCTGTTATGGTTTATCCTTCAAATTCAGACGGCATTGTTAGCTGGGATGGCACCCGGTTTGACCGATTAATCGTCAATCATATTGTGCTTTCAGCCAGTATACAATCTGGTGATCCAGTGGTTACTAGCGGCCAATCTGCCATATTTCAAAAAGGATACCCGGTTGGCATCGTAGATTCAATTTTTGCAGAGTCAGGTGTCAGCACCTGGACAATTTTTGTCACTCCAAGTGCTCCGCTTGACGATGCGTCACACGTTTTCGTCGTCAAAACTCGTCCCGATCTTGAATTAATTGGAATAATTAAATGAACCGGAATAATTTCCCTGTAATGACCCTTTGTGCGGTATTGGTTTTATTCATTTCATGGGGTTCCGCGGCAACTACCACAAACGCACAAACGAAAAACCTAAATGAACTCCGCATCGCCATCGATCAGGCTGTGGCAGAAGCCGGAATGCCCAACTCTTGGTGGACGATCAACGTAAAAGAGATCGAATCTGGCCATGCGTGGTATCAAAAAGACGTAGGCCGCAGCTTTATTCCAGCCTCAAATACTAAATTATATACCACCGCGGCTGCGTTGGACTTATTGGGGCCAGATTTTACATATGAGACATCCGTTTGGACGGATGGAAAGGTTAAAGGCGGTGTATTAAAGGGGAATTTGATTATCAAGGGTTCTGGCGACCCCGTTATTGGCGGCAGATTTAACGGCGGCGACATCACGTTAGCGTTCCGTCAGTGGGCTGACTCATTGAAATCTCGCGGAATCGCACGCATTGAAGGCAATATCATCGGTGATGACAACGTTTTTGACGACCAAGAATTGGGATACGGATGGCAATGGGATGACCTCGATTTCTGGTATGCTGCTGAGACGAGCGCTCTTTCATTCAATGACAACTGCGTAGACTTTCAATTGATTGCACAAATGGAAAACATGCCTGCTCAGATTAAGTGGGAGCCTATGATGACCACCTATGTTCAGGCAACGAACAGCTCCCAAACCGTGGCAGAAGGTAGCGCCCTCGTTGAACATTATTCTCGAGCTCCCGGTACCAATTCGTTCATTCTTGGATCTCAAGTGCCGGTTGGAAGAACCGACTTTGAGTCTTTGACTGTCAGGAATCCGACCAAATATTTTGTGCATGTTTTACGGGAGGTATTAATTCAAGAGGGCATATCAATTTCTGGGGACCCCTTAGATATCGACGAAATTGGAGCGCCGGTGCCCTATGAAGCGGGTTATTTGTTTTCATCCTACTCCCCTCCTCTTCGGGATATCATTCGGGTACTAAACAAAAACAGCCAAAACCTTTACGCGGAACAAGTCCTAAAAACACTAGCTGTTGAGCTTCCGGTAGAAGGCCTGCCTAAAGGCTCGGCCGTTATGGCGTTGGCACGCGCCCGGAAAATGCTTAATGTAGCCGGAGTTGATACGCTTCACCTTCAGTTAGTAGATGGTTCAGGTTTAGCCCGTCAAAATTTAGTGACATCGGATATGACCCTAAATTTATTGCTGTACATGGCGAAACATCCAAATTCGGATGTCCGAGATGCTTTTTATGACTCGCTTCCAATTGGAGGGATTGATGGCACTCTGTCTTCACGAATGAAACAGACAGCGGCTAGTGGTAACGTTCACGCAAAGACGGGCACGGTAGGAAATGCAAGTGCGCTTAGTGGGTACGTGACAACGGCAACAGGGACAAAATTGGCATTTTCGATCATGGCAAATCATTTCACGGAGTCCAGTAAGGGGCCACGACTCTTGCAAGACAGAGTGGCAGAGATTCTTGCGGAACACCAGCAATAATCCAGACACCCCAATCTTGAGGTTGTCAAAGTGGAACTACTGGTCAGCAGATTAGGTAAGCCAAGCAAGATTGGAAGATTTTTAGTTGTGTAATTAATTAGTAGTGGTTTAATAGTTGAATTCTCCAAATTCCGAATTTTCAAACTCGTCATCGCGCATTAAGAGCACTACGGTTGTAGGCATACGCCACAAAGGCAAAGTGGTCTTGGGTTCTGATGGCCAAGCCACAATGGGTAGTACTGTGATGAAACGGACTGCTCAAAAGGTGCGCTCCTTGTACGGAGGCACCATTTTAGCTGGTTTTGCCGGTGCAACTGCGGATGCGTTCACTCTTTTTGAACGCTTTGAGGAAAAACTTCAGCAATATGGGGGAAACGTCACCCGTTCTGCTGTTGAATTGGCCAAAGACTGGCGCACTGACCGTTATCTTAGAAAACTGGAGGCTCTTTTAGCCGTTGCCGCCCCCGATAGGCTGTTATTGATAAGTGGCACAGGAGACGTGATTGAACCTGACGATGAAATTCTTGCCATTGGCTCAGGCGGGCCTTATGCCTTGGCCGCAGCAAGAGCCCTCTTGCGACACGCCCCAGATTTGAGCGCCAGAACCATCGTAGAGCAGTCCCTCACCATTGCCTCAGAAATTTGTATTTATTCTAACGATCATCTAACTATAATGGAATTGGATGCGATTTAATCCATCGCTTCAAAGATCCTGGTGCTATGTCCATATATATTTTTTGAAAAAGAGCACGTAAAAAAATGTGTTCAAATAGTAGTCTTGAAGGTATTTGATTCCTAAAATTAAGTGATTTTAGTATGGCACAGAAAAAGAGAGTCTCCCAGACTATCATACAAAACGCAATAATTTGTATTGATTACACTAATGTTTTCAGTGTGATTTCCCAACGTTCGGAAAATGACCAGCCCGACGCAGTGGTGTTAGATCTAATAAAAGAACTCAAGCGTCACATTTCGGATGTTCAGCAGTTACGACCCATTCGAACGTTAGGATTTTCTAGCTTACCCCCCGGGCATGTCAAGGGGCACCGTGCGACAGGCGCTTGGCTTTCATTGGGCATTGAACCCAGATTGACGTATGCCCATTCGACTGACGAAACTTCAGCAATCGACATGGCCATGGAAACCATGGAAATAGCCTCTTCGGTTGGGCTTGATACGGCATTCGTTTTGCTTTCGGGTAATCGATGGTTTGTGCCGCTGGTGCAGAGATTACAGCGTCGTGGGCATTTCGTGCTGATGGCTACTCTAGAACAACCCAAGACGTCTGACCAAATACCAGAAGATTGTCAGGATGCGTTATTTAGCGCTGAGTTTTTGCTCGGAGGTCCGGGTAGAAAACTTTCTCCTAGTCTTGAATCGCTCCCGGTTTCAGACTCTGAATTGGAGCTTAAAAAGCCACTAGAAACCTTCCCGATCAAAGATGAAGTCGCCAAAAGAACCCTTGAGATTATCGACTCATATTTTGGACAATATGAAGAGATTTATCTCACACCTCTACTTCGAAAACTTTCAGAAATCTTCCAAGATTCCGATGACGACCCGAAAACCCTGATCAACGATTTAGAAGAATCTGGAGCAGTCTGGTTGCAAAAAAAACGTGGCTTTCCTCATAATTATACCGTTTTGATGATGAATGAGGATCATTCTGACGTTGCGGAATTGAAAGAAGCCCGCCTTCTTTCGGCAGATGATTCATATGACGATGACTTTTACGACGACTACGGAGATACCGAAGACGAATCTGTGGAGTATCCCGAAGACGACGATGCCGACTATCAAGAGTAAATTGAATTAGTAACTACATGTCTTTTAATCAAGAACTGACACCCCACGAGATTGTCAGTGAATTGGATCGATATATCATCGGCCAGCACGAGGCGAAAAAGAGTGTTGCCATCGCGCTCAGAAACCGCTGGAGAAGGCTCAACGCCCCGACAGATATGCGGGACGAAATCATGCCTAATAATATTATTATGATCGGCCCCACGGGTGTGGGCAAAACAGAAATCGCCCGGAGGCTGGCCAAATTGTCCGGAGCGCCATTTATTAAAGTCGAGGCAACCAAGTTTACCGAGGTAGGATATGTTGGGCGTGATGTTGAATCAATGATCCGCGACATAACCGATATCTCCATTAATATGGTTCGAGAAGAGCACACAACCTCCGTTCAAGAGCGTGCTCTTGAGTTGGCAGAAGACCGCATATTGGATTTGCTCGTCCCTCCTACGCCTGCCGCGACGGCGCGCAACGAATCTGTTTCTTCCTCATCCGGTCTGGCCCCGATCTCAAAACCGCTATCTGAAGATGAATCTTTGCGAACGAGAACCCGGGACAAATTTCGGAAAATGTTGCGGGATGGAGAATTGGATGAACGAGAGGTTGAAATAGACGTCGCAGCCGATCAATCTCAAGTGCTTCAAATGTTCGGCCCCATGGGAATGGAAGAAATGGGGGTCAATATGCAGGACATATTGGGGAATCTTGGGGGAGGCAAAAAGAAGAAAAAACGCCGTGTTCCGGTAAAGGAAGCGCGCGACATGTTAGCCCAAGAAGAAGCGTCCAAGCTTATTGACATGGATAAAGTCACCAAACAAGCGCTAGAGCGCGTTCAGCAAGCTGGAATTGTTTTTATTGATGAAATTGACAAAGTGGCTTCGCGAGGTGGGGGTGGTGGCGGAAAATCAGGCCCGGATGTTTCCCGTGAAGGGGTGCAACGGGACTTGTTGCCCATAGTCGAAGGATCTGGGGTTATGACGAAGTACGGAATGGTCAAAACGGATCATATCCTTTTTATTGCCAGTGGGGCCTTTCATATTTCCAAGCCCAGCGACTTAATACCTGAACTACAAGGTCGATTTCCCATTCGAGTTGAATTACACAGTTTGACTGAAGATGACTTTTATAAGATTTTAACCATCCCTAAAAATGCTCTTCTGAAGCAATATCAGGCGTTATTGGCATCTGAGGGCGTAAAAGTTGAGTTTTCTGATGACGCAGTAAGGGAGGTTGCTCATATGGCAGCAACCGTGAACGAAGACGTCGAAAACATCGGTGCGCGTAGACTACATACTATTCTTACTACTCTGTTGGAGGATGTCCTGTTTGACGTCCCCGATGCGTTTCGTGAGGACTCATTTGTGGTAGACCAAGCCTTAGTTAGGGCGAAGCTGGCAAACGTTGTCGAAAACAGGGACCTCAGTCAATACATACTTTGATCGAATCCACCCACATTCTACCGACCGTCATTACAGACCTAGAGGTTGCTGAGGAACGTTGGGACGCCCTTAATTCGTGTAACGTAGCCCCATCGCCCTTTACTGAGTTTTCGTTTATCCAGGCATTGGCAGCGTCCTTTGGCTGGGAAATTCGAACGGTTCTGTGGGGAGATGTATTAGGCGCTTGTTTTATTGTTAGAAAACGAGGTTTTTCAGAGGATGTAGTGGTCCCGCCATTTTCACCTTACTCCTGCGTGACCCTATCCAATACTGTACCTATATCCGAGCGACGAAGGATATTACAGTATCTTTTTGACGACATTCCTCAAATTCCGTTTTCCAGGGTTATTTCCTTGGATCCCCAGCTTCCTCCCGTCACAGGTATTCCCTCCTCCTTCAATTCCAGCGCAAAGCAGACGTATTCGATCCGAACATCTACGTTTTCAAACGCGCTTTCTTCGTTTTCCGAGAGTGCTAGACGGCACGTCAACCGATCCACTGGGGACTACTCATTCCGGACTACTCCAATTCCTCTCGCCCTTTTATGCCAACTTGTTGAAGGCGGTTACGAACACCACCATAGGAGCCCACCTCTTAACGGAGGCGATTTTTTGGAATTAGCAACTCGTTTGTCAAAAACAGACTATGCCCAAATGGTTGGTGTCTTTGAGGCGGAGTCCAATGCCTTTTCCGCGGGTATAGTTTTATTAGTGTCTAAAACGACAGCTTGGTACTGGTTGGCAGGCAGCGTAAGAGGGCCCTCGATGACCATTTTGCTGGCCCAAACCATTGATTATTTACACCAACAGAATATCAATACGTTCGATTTAATGGGTGCTAACACTGATGGTGTTTCCGAATTCAAACGAAGATTCGGTGGTGAACTAACAGCATATACTCACTGGACCAGAAAGGATTGGGGGCATCGCTTAATGTCTTTTCTAGGCAAGGCAAGACGTTCACTGCGGAATATTTCCTAACTCCATGATACCCCGTTCTGAATCTTGGAAATCCATGATGGCTGCGTCTTTGATAGCAGCTGCCCTTTTTTATGTTCGATTTGGTTATGATTACGGGTTCGGTGATCAAGACGAATTCATTCCGCTCATAATGAAATGGCTCAACCCTTCTCTTTTCACTCATGATTGGTTTATTCAGGGGCAGGTTTCCGAATTTGGTATACGCTCTTTTTTCTCCGCTCTGGTTGCTGTTATCTCCCTTGCAACGACCTTAGATGTGGCAGTGCTCTTGCTTCATTTCGTTACGTGGGTGGGTATCACTTTTGCTCTATTCAGAATATGTAACTTGTTGTACAACAACAAGTTGATATCATTCTTCTTTGTCATTGCATGCACCGTCTTGACGGCTCGCTGGAATCCTGGAGGCAATGACCTTATTCACTCTATGCTAGTCCCGTCTTCTTTGGCTTGGGCATTGGGACTTTGGTCAATTGAGCGCGTGCTCCGGAATCACTTCTTCGCGGCCGGCATTCTGACTGCATTGGCCCTTCTTGTCCACCCATTGGTGGGTTTACAAGTAGGCACCGTCTTGGCGGCCATGTGTCTCTGGACAAATCCGAGGGTTTCATGGCATTTTCTGTTTCCATTTATGGCGGTAGCCGTGCCAATGGTGTTTCTGTTCTCAGGTCTAGGAAGTCCGGAAAATCAATCCCTAAGCGCTGGATATATATTAACGGTTCTACGAGCGCCTCATCACTATCTACCTGCGTATTTTTCAAGCGCAGCTTGGATGAAGTTCGGCGGATTACTTCTTTTCGGAGGGACATCCGTTTGGTTTGATAGGATTGGGGCAACACGAGGACCTATTCGGTCGAAAATTTTGTTTTTGAGCTTTACCGCAATTGTGATTTTACTCGGGACCTTGATTTTAACCGCCCTTTTTGAGGCAAATCCCCTAACCAAGCTTCAGCCATTTAATATTGCCGTATTGCTGCGAATTTTGCTGCTCTTAGGGTGTTCGGCACTTTTTGTCCACATTTTTCCAGTTGCTTATCGTCTGAAATGGGAACGCGTAGTTAGCAGCACTGGGTTTCTTTCCATTTCGGTTATGGTTCTGGTATGTGCTGTATTGTTTGGAAGGTCCTGGTTTGTTCAATTAAAGGAAGACAGGTCTACGGGGGCTCCATTGTCGTATGTTTTGGAAGCTAAAACGGCAACCTGGATTCAAGAGCACACTTCTGAGGAGGCCATATTTGCTGTTCCTCCTTCACTTTCCGGTTTTCAAATAAACACGTCTAGAGCACAATTTGTCAACTTTAAAGCTTTTCCTTTTTCTTCAGCAGCTTCAGAAGAGTGGCTCAGGAGACTCCTCCTCATCGCCCCCGTCGAGGACTTGGAACCTGGTGGGGCGTTGTTGATGATAAGAATGAATGCATCCTATTTATCATCAGAACCGTCGTATTGGGCTTCATTCCCGGAACTCGCAGAAGTTGACTACATTCTACGGCCGCGACATAGCACGAACAATTGGCCTCTGTCAGCCTCATCTTGGTGCTCTTCAGATTGGTGTGTATTCGAGCGCCTGGCGCTCGCTCCTTTTTCAAACTGACGAACCGTTTTGACCCTAAAACAGCGTATTTTTTCACTTTTTGATGATTCAGACTTTCGAGCACCAGTCCTGAAACTAGTCTCGGGTCAGGGTATTGCCTTGGTTATTGGCTATTTGGCGAGCCTTGTACTAATGCGAATGTATGCCGATGAGTACTGGGGCGTTGTAGACTATATCATTTCTTGGACAACCATCCTCGTCCCGGTCGTTTCGCTACGGTTTGAAGATGCCTTAATGCTTCCCGAAGATAAACGACAGTCTGCTCACGCCTATTTGTTAGCGGTTTCAACTACCGTGGTTTCATGCTTAATCCTGCTAGCGATACTCTCGTTATTTGGACCTGTCATTCAATTTTTCGCCGACAAAGATATTGGAAGATGGAGTCTTATAATACCATTAGCCATTGTTGTCCACCGCATGGCAAAGATCACCGAACTCTGGCTCACTCGACAAAACTCTTTTACGCTTATTTCTGCCGGCACAATCGTCCAGGTTGGCTCAATGACGAGCGTTCGCATTGCTGCAGGATTGGTCTCTCCTAGCACTGGTGGCCTTATTTGGGGATTTATAGTTGGTTATATACTTACTTTTGCGACGTACTCTCGAAGATTGATTCGAACACTTAGGTCATCGCTTAGCGGTAAACCAACGTGGGGCGAAATGCGCTTTGTTGCTAGTCGGTATCGACGATTCCCCATGTTTACTATGCCAGCCGCATTGTTAAGTGCACTGATCATGCGACTTCCCTTTCTGATTCTACCCGAATTTTTGGATTGGGGAACCATGGGTCTGTTCTCTCGGGGCTTTAACGTGCTTTTTGTGCCTCTAAGTTTGCTTGCAGGATCTGTTGCTCAAGTATTTTTTGTGCGGGCCGTTAAAACGAACCGAGAAGGAACGTTAGGACGATTTTCCTCGAATGTGCACACCAAATTGATAATGATGTCCATATTTCCTACCGCGGCACTTATGGTTGCCGGAGGCGATATTTTTCAGGTTCTTTTTGGCATTGAATGGAGAGCTTCCGGCGAATATCTACGATATGTGGCCCCTTGGATCATGTTTTCAATCGTCTCTTCGCCCATGACGCGTCTATTCGATGTGCTCGAGAGACAACGACTAGAATTTCTGGTTGCCATTGCGAGCGCGGTAGTTATGATTAGTGTGTTGGTACTTGTAGGCCGCTCTCAGAATGCTGCATTAATTATCATGTATTTGGGAATATCCGGGTCCGCGATACGATTTGGACAAACTATATTACTACTAAAGCTCTCTGGCACGAATTTGACCGACACGGTGATGCCGTATTTGAAATATATCTCTATCGTGTCCCCATTAATGCTTATGGCCTACATCGTCAGTACACTTGGAGTACCACTTTATACTTTCGGAACTGTAATTTTTGGAGGAATCGCTTTTGCTGCATATATCCTTAAAACGGAGCGATTATTGGCTCCAAAAAGCTAGTCTGGGCCTTTTTTGTTGCCTATTGATGGGTGGATGTTCGATAACAGAGCAACCCTCCATGACGACCGCGCTTACGTTTAATATCCGATATGACAATCCAGGCGATGGGCAGGATGCGTGGCCGAACCGAAGCGAGTGGGTTGCCTCCATTCTCGATTCATCCGGTGCTTCTATCGTTGGGCTGCAAGAAGTGCTGAAGCATCAATTGGATGACATCGTGGCCAGGGCTTCTAGATTCTCCTGGGTTGGTGTTGGCCGGGCCGATGGAATTGAAGGCGGCGAATTTTCACCGGTATTGTACGACTCGCAAGTATGGAAAATGATTTATTCGCAGACTAGGTGGTTATCCCCCGACTCCTCTGCTATTGGGATTGCAGGCTGGGACGCCGCCCTCCCGCGAATCGCGACCGTTGTCGACTTTAGGAATATTTATACGGATAGGCCGCTGCGAGTTATAAATACTCATTTTGATCATCGAGGTGAAGAAGCACGATTTCAAAGTGCGAGATTAATTTCTAGATGGGCTGCGGAGGTCGAAGGTCCGGTTATTGTGATGGGAGATTTGAATTTTGAAGACGACACTCCCTCCTACCAAGCCCTGCTGGAGCCAGACTCCCTTTCTCTCCTAATTGACGCCGCGTCACAGTTTGAAGGAGAAAAAACGCCCACTTTTCGTGGCTTTGACGCCCAAAACACGAACGGACCACGCATAGATTACGTCTTTGTCAACGATCTAATCGTGCTAAAGTCGTACGAAGTACTATCGCCAGTTAGACGTGGCCGGTTTCCATCAGACCATCTTCCCGTCAAGGTTTGGATGAGCTTTTAGCTTATGGCATAAAAAAAGTGGCGCCGACCAAA
The DNA here is from genome assembly GCA_937876355.1 of uncultured Bacteroidota bacterium. Taxonomy (GTDB): domain Bacteria; phylum Bacteroidota; class Rhodothermia; order Rhodothermales; family UBA10348; genus UBA10348. The sequence goes on from CALFHN010000126.1 coordinate 29,134, forward strand.
GGTCGGCGCCACTACGGCAAACTGAATAATGTGACTTAGGAAAGCCTAAACACATTAAAAGGAATTTTTTATTCCTTACTGAGCGGGTGATGAGATTCGAACTCACGACCCTCACGTTGGCAACGTGATGCTCTACCACTGAGCTACACCCGCTTTCAGAGCGTCGAATAATACGCCGAACTCGTCCCGAGATCAAGCCCTGACGCCGCCTTACCATCTTCTTCGCAGACTCTTTTCATTCATGTAAAGTTGACGTGGAGATCTCTCCAAATTAAGCGAATGGCGTAACCGGTTTGTACCTTTAGAATCCAATCCGACCCTAAAAACGACTAACGCGTACTCAACTAATGGCTCAGTTAATCGACGGCAAAGTGTTATCTGCCCAAATTCGTGAAGAAGTAAAAGAGGCCGTTAGTATTCGGGTAAAAGCAGGGAAAAGAGCTCCTTTCCTGACGGTTGTCCTAATAGGTGAAGACCCTGCCTCAGCTTCCTACGTGAAAGGCAAAGCAAAGGCTACTGCCGAGGTTGGCATTGGAAGCGATACGCTGGTATATGATGCGTCCATTTCAGAAAAGGAAGTACTGGAAATAATTGAACGACTAAATAATGACCCTGATATTGATGGCATTCTAGTTCAATTACCACTACCAGCTCACATTGACGAAAGAAAAGTTATTAACGCGATTGCACCTGCCAAAGATGTAGACTGTTTCCATCCCGAAAGCGTCGGGAATCTGGTAATTGGAAATGACGGGTTTCAACCGGCCACTCCTGCCGGCATCGTAGAGATGCTCCAGCGGTGCAATATTCCCACTGCAGGAAAACACTGCGTGATTATTGGTCGCTCGAACATAGTAGGAAAACCATTGGCCAATTTGATGCTCAAAAAAGGCATTGACGCCACCGTTACTGTATGTCACAGCCGAACAAAAAATCTACCAGAAATAGCGCGTCAAGCCGATATTCTGGTTGCAGCGATTGGTCGGGCCAATTTTGTCACGGGTGATATGGTAAAAGAGGGCGCCGTCGTTATCGATGTAGGCATCAACCGAATTGACGACGCTTCGAGAGAACGAGGTTACCGACTTGTTGGAGATGTTGACTTCGAGGCCGCCTCTAAAAAAGCAAGTCATATCACTCCCGTTCCGGGCGGAGTTGGACCAATGACGATTGCCGTTTTATTGCAGAATACATTAAAAGCTGCCGATCAAAAGTAGGACCCTAAGCCCTAAACGGTTCCAATACAACGTGTTGTTATTATTAGGCTTAGTATACGCGCAACTAATTATTCTGCATTTCTGACTTAAGGAGTCCGTTTTGTCCCCGATCCTTCACGTGTAGGCGTGTGCGTGTTTTTAATAGATACACCGCTTCCTACGGACAAACGCCTATAACCGACTCCTTTCTGACCATGCGGAATTTATCTGCACTCCTTTGCCTATTCAGCAATCACCTCCGGGTTATTGCTCTTTTGCTGTTTCTTGGATTTAGCCCTTCCACCTCCGCCTCCGCGCAATCAGAAGGCGATTTCAGGTCCCGAAGCGGTGGTGGTCAATGGAGCAAGAGCAATACCTGGGATGAATACACTCCGACTGGTTGGTTAAACACAAACAAGGTTCCAAATTCTGCAGATGGTAAGATTACAATTCTAACTGGACACGTGGTCAATGCCAATTCAATTGGAACGTACGATCAAGTCGTCATAGAAGCCGGCGCCGAGCTCAACATTTCCAAAGCGTTTACAGTTGGAAATGGGCCGGGCCTCGATTTGGAGGTGCGAGGATTACTTAGCATAAACAATACTCTCTCTTTTGCCACGGGGGCCACTTCCACCTTCAAATCCGGTTCTGAGTTG
>CALFHN010000127.1 GCA_937876355.1 uncultured Bacteroidota bacterium
CATTGTGAAGGCGCATCATTTCAAAGAAAAACGAATTACAGGACTCTTTTAGAGCTTCCACAACGTTTAGGGACCCATGCTTAGCTAAACACTTGAAAAAATTTCCTCGTCCAATCGGGTGTCCGCCGTTGCAGTAGTAGGTGTAATTTTCATCGATCGTGCCCGCCGACAGAGCCATTAATGCAACCATCGGTTTAAACGTTGAACCCGGTGCCAAAACGCTTTGGGTAACTCTGTTAAAAAGAGGTTCATCGGGTGAATTGAGGAGCTCGTTCCATTTTTGGGGGTCTAACCGGGACGAAAAGAGATCCAAATCATAATCGGGTGCGCTGAGCATAGCCAACACTTCACCCGTATTGGGGTCGAGCGCAATCACTCCACCTCGTTTATTGACGAACAAGGATTCCGCAAAAGCTTGTAGGTCGGCATCAATGGTCAGAGTTAGATCTAGACCATTAATTGGTGCCTTGTTCATTTCGCCGCGAAGGTAGTCATCCACGACCTGGCCTTTGATATTGACCATCTTGTAATCCGCTCCTGTGGTCCCTCGGACAAAAGATTCATATTCAAGCTCTAGACCACTTTGCCCAATAGGATCTCCGCGTTTGTACACCTCGTCCGTTCGTTCACCTAATTTGGAATTAGTAATTTCGCGAACGTAGCCTAGGGCGTGGGTCATGTGCGCCGGCGTGGTATAGGTTCTTTTTTGAGTGATATCATAATCGATTCCACCTAAAACTGCCCGCTGCTCGAGAACACGACCAAGTTCGGCCATGGTAAGACTGCTTTGTACTATGCTCCTTCTGAATGCGCTATGAGCACGTGCTAATTGAATTTGATGGGCAATGGTAGAGTCGGAGACATTCAACAAATTAGCCAACAACGGAATAGTTGAATCGTCAAAATAGCTGGGCGTCACGTACAGCGTGTAGGATGGCTCATTTTCGACCATGAGTACGCCGTTTCGATCGAAAAAACGGCCCCGAGGAGCTTGAACCCTGTGCTCTCGCATGGAATTGTTTTCCGACTTTCCGGTATGCGACTTACTATCTACAAGCTGCAGTTTCCCAAGCCGAAGGGCCAACGTACTTAAAATGATAAGCACGATGGCTGAAAAAATGCGTACGCGAGAGCGACCTTCATCCATGATTTGTTCCAGGTTGGCGAGTGAGCGGCGTTTCCCGCCAAGGCATCGACGGTACGTCGTATACTATCGAATAAAAGGTAGCTGAGTTCCGTTCATAAGGCCGTTCTTGCAAATCAGTTTCTATTCGCTACCATTGAAGAGAAAATCGCCGACTTTTGTATAAAAAATTGCGATTCTCAAGCTGCAAGCATTTATTGGGGAACTGGCAACTACGCAGATTGACGTGGCGTTAAACAACACGTATTGCGCGGAAGCCACAGACTTGCAGATCCCCTTATCGAAAGCAAGAGAAGGCCTTCCACTCGCCAGCATTCTCTTCGAGCACAAAAGGCTGATATGAATACATTATTCCGGGGCGCGACTCGCGTCTACTTGCTGGCGATACTCGCTATTGGTATAGCATTCTCTCCTGGGGTAGCGCAAGCCCAGTATTTTGGACGAAATAAAGTTCAATACGATAATTTTGACTTTCAGTCATTCAAAACGGACCATTTTGAAATCTTTTTCTATCCCGAAGAAAAAGAAGCTGTTTCTGATGCTGCGCGTATGGCCGAAAGATGGTATCAGCGACATTCTCGCACGTTCCTGAGGGAGTTCTACAAACATAAACCTATCATTTTTTACGCAAATGACGCGGATTTTCATCAGACAAACGCCATAAATGGGTCGCTTGGCGAGGGCACAGGTGGAGTTACTGAAGGGCTCAAAGAGCGGGTGATCATGCCATTAACGGGCAGTTACAAGGATACAGATCACGTTTTGGGACACGAACTTGTTCACTCTTTCCAATATGATTTGGCACTCTCTAGGACCGATTCCACGCGTTTCGCTTTTGAATTGGTCCCTCTTTGGTTGACGGAAGGAATGGCAGAATATTTTTCTGTTGGACGTTTAGATCCACACACCGCAATGTGGATGCGCGACGCAGCACTGAGGGATGACTTGCCTACGATAAAAAAAATAACGACGGACATGAGTTATTTTCCATATCGATATGGACAGGCGTATTTGGCTTATATCGGCGGAAAGTATGGTGATTCAGCTGTCGCGAACCTGTTCAAAATGTCCGGACAAGTGGGTGTTGACTCCGCTTTTGTATACACGCTAGGAATTACGTCCGATTCATTATCTACCGAGTGGATTCAAACCGTTAAAGATACCTATTTACCGCTGACCGTGGACAGGGATAGCGCTGATGTGGCAGGCCGCAGAGTTCTTTCGCCCGATATGGACGCTGGGAAAATGAACATTGCGCCAGTATTGAGCCCAGACGGTCAATATGTCGCGTTTCTATCTGAAAAAGATCTGTTTGAGATTAATTTGTTTATAGCCGACGCCAATACTGGCGAGATCATTCGGAAGCTAAAAAGTGGCAACCGTGATGCTCATTTTGATGCTATTCGGTTTATTGCTTCGGCCGGCGCATGGTCCCCAGATGGTCGAAATTTTGCCTTTATTACGTTCGTAGAAGGCGATAATGAAATTTCGATTCTCGACTGGACTAAGGGGTCCGTCAAACAGCGATTTTCTGTTGAAGGTGTAACGGCTATTACAAATTTAGCTTGGTCTCCAGACGGCGATGTGCTCGCGTTTTCAGGAATGGATGGCGGCATCAGCGACCTTTATCTGCTCAACATGGAGTCGGGCGATGTTCGTCAGCTGACCAATGATCGCTATGCAGACTTGCAGCCAGCATGGTCCCCGGACGGCAAATCCATTGCCTTTACGACGGACCGAGGGACTGATGGAACCAACTTCCGGACGCTTGAATACGGCCAGGAACGTCTTGCCATCATTGATACCGAATCGCTCGAAATTCGAGTGGTTAAACCGTTTGACGGTGCGCATCACAATCCGCAGTTCTCCCCAGATGGCCGCAATTTGTACTTTATTTCCAACTACGATGGGTTCAAGGACGTTTATCGAATGGATTTGGCTACCGAGGACGTGTATAAGCTGACCAATCAGCGCACGGGTGTATCTGGCATCACCGCTTTGTCTCCGGCAATGACGGTCGCTGCTCAAAGCGGACGCATGATGTTTTCTGTTTTCAGCAATTCGGAATACACCGTTTACGCCCGCGAAAGTGATCAATTAGAGGGTGTCCTTGTCCAGATAGGTGAAAGTACAGAGCGCCCAATCGCCTCCGTGTTACCGCCTTACCGAGGTATGGATGAAGGATTAGTTGGAAACTACTTAAATGATCCTCTAACTGGACTTCCTCCTGACCAGGATTTTATGACGGAAGTATACAGTCCGCGTCTGAAGCTTGATTTCGTGGCACCTCCCACTGTTGGCGTCTCGGCCGGCGGAGTGTATGGCTCGGGAGTGACCGGTGGGGTGGGTTTCTTCTTTAGCGATATGTTGGGAAATCACAATCTCACCTTAGTGGCCCAAGCAAATGGCACGTTTAAAGACATCGGTGCTCAAGTTGGCTATTTGAACCGAAAAAACCGAATCAATTGGGGTGGATTTGCAGGTCACACGCCAATCGTTTATGGTTCTTCACAGTATGGTCAACCACAAATAGACTCGCAAACAGGACTTCCTTCTCAAGTTATCAACCAGTACAAATACCGTATATACATTGACAATTTGGAAGGAATTGCGTCCTATCCATTCACAGCTACGCGCAGGATTGAGACCTCAGCTGGCTTCACTCGATACGGTTTTGACTACGAGGTCGACAAGTTCTATTACAGTACCCTGGGTGTTCGAAGAGTCCGGACAGACCTTAATTCTCAAGAGCCTGATGCCGTTTATTTTGCAAAAGCAGGCGTGGCCCTGGTTTCAGACTATTCCTTTTTTGGTTTCACGTCTCCAATTCGGGGTGGCCGCTCAAGACTTGAAGTATCCCCGTTTGTGGGGTCTCAAACGTATTTGCGCGTTCAGGCCGATTACCGTAAATATGTTCAAATTCGATCTCTCACCTTTGCCTTCAGAGGACTTCACGTTGGTAACTATGGAGCCAAAGACGAAGATAACGCGCTATTTACGCAAGAATATCTCGGATACGCCAACAGCTTAGGCTTTGTCCGCGGATATAGTTTCACTTCTTTTGTCGCAGATGAGTGCACGCCAGTGGCAAATGGTTCTGGGTGCCCAGAACAGGATCGCCTATTAGGAACGCGACTAGGATTGGCCAGTGTTGAGATTAGAGTTCCTCTTTTCGGATCAGAATCCTACGGCTTGATCAACTTCCCGTACCTACCAACGGAAGTTTCCTTTTTTGCCGATGGCGGCGTTTCTTGGACTGAAAACGAATCGCCAGTATTGAAGTGGGAAACGAAAGCTACTCCTGACAGAATCCCCGTCTTTAGCGCCGGAGTTTCGACTCGATTTAACCTTTTTGGCTATACCGTTTTAGAAATCTTTTACGCTCGACCTTTTCAGAGGCCGGTAAAGGGTGCTCACTTTGGATTCCAGATTGTACCAGGTTGGTAGGAGTCGCGTTGCCGTATGATGTATCTTAAGGCTTTCTCTGTGCCTAAGATTTAATACTGTAATGTATTTCAAAGTTCGACCCTTGTTATTCCTTCTGAGCGCTGAGGGGGCTCACTCAGTTGCTGTGGCTGCTGCACGAGTTGCGCAACGGGCCACACCGTTCTTGTTGGATTCAATGTTTGAATTCGCACACCCCAGTTTGCACCAGGAAATCCTGGGCAAAACATTCTCAAACCCTGTTGGCCTCGCGGCTGGATTTGATAAAAATGCTCGCCTGATTCCATTTTTTAAAAAGGCGGGTTGTGGTTTTGTAGAAGTCGGGTCGATCAGCGCAAGAAAGAGTAAAGGCAACAAGCGACCTCGGGCATTTCGGCTGCCCGAAGACGAAGCCCTCATTAATCGAATGGGCCTAAACAACGCCGGCGCAAAGGCAATTCAACCTAGGCTGAAACGAAGTGCCGGTCAGAACGCATTCCCTATTGGCATTAACATCGTTAAATCACATGATCCGGCCATTACAGGGCAGGAAGCGATTGACGATTTCTGTGAAAGTTTTCGGATAGTGGCACCTTGGGCAGACTACATCGCCCTCAACATTTCTTGCCCGAATACATCTGAGGGGAAAACGTTTGAAGATCCCAATTCCCTTGATGATTTGTTGCGTGCCATTATGCGAGAACGGTCTCAAATGACTCGCAAGGTGCCTATTTTGATTAAAATGTCGCCGCCTAGTCAGTCAAAATTTGTGCTTGACAGCTTTTACGACGAAATGATACTGGTTTCACTCGCGCATGGTGTAAGTGGTTTTATCGCCAGCAATACGGCCTCCGATAGAGATGGCCTGATCACATCACCAGAAAGAATTGCCGCTATTGGAAAGGGTGGATTAAGCGGTCGGCCTATTTGTTCACGAGCCAACGGTTTGGTCTCTTATCTTTATCGAAAAACAGAAGGAAACGTACCCATTATAGGCGTGGGTGGTATCTCAAGTGCAGAAGACGCCTATGAGCGGATCAAAGCCGGCGCCTCCCTCATTCAACTCTACACTGGATTAGTTTATCAGGGTCCTGGATTGATTCGTTCCGTCAAAAAAGGACTAGTCCGATTAATGGAAGAAGACGGACATTCTTCTATCAAAAAAGTTGTCGGGATTGATGCCCGATCGCCACGTATTTAGATTACATACCGGCTAAAGTTTATGCCCATGTTAGTTGATTTCGAAACCGTTCCCCAGCTGTTTAACGGCTTAGTGAAATTCCATTCAGGAAAAGATCATGTCGTACTTCGGTATGTGGACAAGGACTCAAAAGAATGGACAGACATTTCGTGGGCGACCTTTAAGTCTCGTGTTCACGCGATGGCGGGTTACCTCTATTCACAGGGTGTTCGCCCCGGCGATAGAGTCGCCATCTTGTCTGAAAACAGGCCGGAATGGGCCTATACTGACATGGCGACGCAGTTATTGGGTGGCACCAATGTTTCCCTTTACACTACGTTGCCTTCAAATGAAGTCTCCTACATCATTCACGATTCGCAAGCGTGCGTTTTTATCGTGTCTACGGGGATTCAGCTCAAAAAGGCCCTCCAGATATACGATCTATGCCCCCATCTTAACAAAATTGTTTCGATGGTTCCGCTTCGAGAAGACGATGAAGATCATGAATATGTTGACATTTTTGAAGAGGCTATGGATAGCGGGGCTGCTCTATTTGATGAGTTCAAAGATGCCATTCATGCTAATGAGGCTGCCGTTCGGCCACAGGATCTCTCTGCTCTGATTTATACGTCTGGAACCACAGGCAATCCAAAAGGCGTCATGCTCACGCACAAAAATTTGTGCTCAAACCTGAAATCGGCCATTCAGCGCCTTCCTTTCAAAGAAGGCGGCCGACACCTATCCTTCTTGCCACTTTGCCACTCGTTTGAGAGACTTGGAGGATATTTGGGTACGATCGCAACGGGAATGGTTATATCGTACGCACGCAGTGTAGACACGGTGACCAGAGACATTTTGGACGTAAAACCAACGGTTCTGCTTTCCGTACCGCGACTCTACGAAAAAATCTTCAACTCAGTATTAAAGTCGGTCGAAGATGGCTCACCTACAAGCCAAAAAGTCTTTCACTGGGCAAGAAAAGTCGGATATAAATATCATTCGATCAGGGCGGCCGGAAAAAATCCTGGACCGTTGTTGAGTGCTAAAAAAGCTTTGGCACATAAACTGGTTTTTTCCAAGTTGCATGAAAAACTGGGCGGGTGCATTGAGTTCGGCGTTTCAGGCGGTGCGGCGCTTCCAAAAGCAATCGGGGAGTTCTTCTTTTCAGCCGGGATTACTATTGTAGAAGGTTACGGGCTGACGGAGACTTCGCCTGTATTGTCCATCACACCGTTTAGTAATCCTCGATACGGAGCCGTTGGCCACGTAATTCCAGGCGTCACTGTCGGAATTCAGGATTTAGATTCAGCAGAGATCATTGCAGAGCTCTTGGGCGATAATTATCCGAGCGATCTTACTTGTAGGGCGGGTGAGATAGTAGCCAAAGGCCCCAATATCATGAAAGGTTATTGGAAAAATGAAGAGGCAACGCGAGAGGCCATTGATTCAAATGGCTGGTATCACACCGGAGATGTAGGCCGTTTTGATGATGGTTTTCTGGTGATAACGGACCGTATCAAACACATGATTGTATCGGCCGGCGGGAAAAATATCTACCCGGGACCAATTGAAGAAGGCTTTAAACATGAACCTTGGATCGACCAAATCATGGTGGTTGGCGAGGCTCGGGAGTTTCTGACCGCGCTGGTCGTACCGGACTCAGAGGTCATCAAAAAATTCGCTCAGGAGCAAGGTTTGTCGGCTGTTAAACTTCAGGATATGCTAAACACAGACGAAGTTCACCGAGTATTTTCCCAATTGTTCAAATCGTATTCGCGACAAGCCGCTGCGCACGAAAAAATCCGAAACTTTCGATTGGTTTTAGACCCTTTCACGATTGAGAACGGCATGATGACGCCGACGATGAAACTCAAGAGAAAGGTTATCAATGCGCATCACATCGACTTGATTGATGAGATGTATGCCGGAGATATTTAGCCTCTAGGCGCTAGGCGTGGGGCTTGGGAATTTTGAACGAGGGCAAGGTTAACCCCATCCGAGGGCCGAACCGCCCTGATATATGATCAGGGAAAACAAATATGCTAATCCGGTCATGTATAACCACATGACCGCCGGCCATTTCCACGTATTTGTTTCACGTTTCGCAATGGCCAGCGTACTCATACACTGAAGGGCCAGTACAAAAAACACCAACAAACTTACGGCTACTAGCGGAGTGTAGACCGGGTCTCCATTTGGGTACCTGTCAGCTTTTAATTTCTCGCGTAGTAGGGGACTATTTTCGTCCGCATCTCCGACGCTATAAATTGTCGCTAACGCTGATATTATTACTTCTCGAGCAGCAAATGCCGACACGATACCGGCACTAATTTTCCAGTCAAAACCAAGTGGTCGCATGACCGGTTCTAGTGTGTGGCCAATCATGCCTATAAAGCTGTGTTCGATTTGAAAGCCAGCTTCTGCTGCCTCAATACGGCGATATCGAGTTACCATTTCAACTCCTACAGCTTCCTGAGCCGCTATCTGCGACATACCTGACAGCGAAAGACTATCCACTTTTTGTTCATAGACCGAATCGGCCATGGTCCTCAATGCTTGTATTTCTGGACTTGGATCCGTGCCAGGAAAGCGTGCCAAACCCCAAAGAATGATCGACATTCCAAATATGATCTTTCCTGCACGGATCACAAATGCTTTCGATCGATCAATCATGCGCCAGAAAATCTGCTTAAATCGTGGCATCCGATAGGGGGGAAGTTCCATCGCGAAAAACGATGATTCGCCCTTAAATACGATCCGTTTGAGTACAAATGACGCTACAAATGCCATGACTGTACCAAGCAGGTACATGGAAAACATAGCCAGTCCTTGGAAAGTGATGAGGCCAAAGACGGTGCCGGTCGGCAGGAATGCAGCAATAAACAGCGTATATACAGGTAATCGGGCGGAACAGCTCATCAGGGGAGCTACCATGATGGTAATTAGCCGATCTTTAGGATTGGCCAATGTCCTCGCCGCCATAATGCCGGGAATCGCACAGGCAAAAGACGATAAGAGAGGCACCACCGACCCGCCACCCAGCCCAACTCGGGACATCAACCGATCCATAATAAAGGCCGATCTGGCCATATATCCGGTGTCTTCCATCAACCCCAGAAAAAAGAACAACAATAAGATCTGGGGCAAAAACACCACCACATTTCCCACCCCAGTGACCACTCCATCCACTATGAGATCAGTCGCCATGCTGGCAGGAAATGAAGACCGAATGGCAGATCCCAAGCTAACAACACTGGATTCTATGACGTCCATCGCGGGCGTAGCCCACGAAAACACCGCCTGAAATATCAAAAGCAGGAGTAAAGCAAAAAATAAAGGTCCAAAAACTCGGTGCGTTAGTACAGCATCGATTCGATCAGAAACAGAAGCCGCTCCCGGATCCTTAACACGCGTAACTACCTGTGCTACAAGGGGAGTAAGCCAACCATAGCGGCCAATTACTTCTGCTTGCTGATACGGTACTTTACTTGCTCCGAGCCTATCCCTTACTTGCTGAACCGCTTTTTGAAAATTAGGCGCCCATTTGGTCCAGTAATCCAACATGGTGTCGCTGGTTAGACACTGCAACACTTCAATAAAACGTTGACGTTCTGGGACTTTGGGTGCTTCTTTGGCCAGAACGTCCATTAGTGCTGGAATTTCAACCTCAACGGCCGACATTAAGGTCCATTTTCGGTCGGGAGCAGGCGCCAACGCCTCTTTCCGTATCTGGTACTTGAGCTTTCCTATGCCATCATTTTTAGACGCAGTCATGGGAAGAATGGGTACGCCTAACTTCTCCGAAAGCATGCTCACATCCACGCTCAACCCAGCATCCTCCGCGGCATCCATCATATTGAGGGCTACAATGACAGGAATACCAAGGTCTAAAACTTGAGTGACCAAGTACAGATTGCGCTCAAGGTTACTTGCATCCACGACACAAACGACCAAGTCTGGACGCGGCTCATTGGCCAAGTGCCCAGATAGCACGTCGTAAGCGATACGTTCGTCGAGTGATTTCGGGCTGAGGCTGTACGAACCGGGGAGATCGATGATCTGAATTGGAACGTCGCCATCCATCCGTCCCGTTTTTTTCTCGACGGTCACTCCGGGATAGTTACCGACTTTTTGTCGCATCCCTGTCAACAAATTGAAGACTGTCGTTTTCCCAACGTTAGGATTCCCTATCAGGGCGACTCGTCTCGGCTTATTATTCTGGTCTTGGGTTGACAAAACTAAGCCACGTGGTTGTCGGTGAGAATGATGAGGGCGGCGTCCGCTTTTCGAATACTCAGGTGATAACCTCGAATTTTGATATCGATGGGATCTCCCAGCGGAGCAAATCTAACTAACTCGACTTCCGTACCGGGCAGTATTCCATATTCCATCAGTCTTATGGGAGGAAAATCTCCAACCCATCCTTGAATGACCGCTCTATCTCCCGGTTTAAGATCGGCTAATGTCATACTATCGACGGCGTGGCAAACACATTCATTGCTACTTCGCGGCGAAGAGCAATACGACTTGATTCCACACAACACACAAACGTATCACCGTTTTTCAGGACATGAATTACATTGCCTTCGATCACACCTAGTTCCCGCAGACGCTGAGCTTCTGGATCACCTAGGGCAAAAAATGAAAGATGTACCATTACTCCGGCTGCAAAGCTGGTCAAAGGTTGAGGTACGTGAATTGGGCTCATGAAATAATTCGTTAACTACGGCCAAATTAGCTTCTAAAATTACTACGCATCTGCGTTGAAGCAATTGGCCTCCCGTTACATCTTGTAAATTACAATGTACACCTTATTTAGAATGAATCTAAATAAGGTTTATTGAAAATGTTAGCCAAATATATGAATAAGCAGAGTAGTTTGTCTTTTATTCGTGCGGCCAAAAAAACCTCATTTCAAGTCTTTTGCACACCGCACACCTACTCCGGGTGCTGCAACACGGCCTAGCGTCCCGGCCCTCCAGTACGTTCTTGTTATGGAAAGGTCGGCCGAATAGCCTCCTCCGCGAACAATACGAAGTTCACGGTTTTCCAAGTCAAAAATGACCGGCTCCTCACCAGGAGTTGGGTAGTATTCGTAAAAGGAACCGATCCATTCTGCTACATTTCCGCCCATGTCAAATAGTCCAAAAACATTTGGTTTTTTTGTGGCTACCGGAAAAACATCAGCTATAGAATTTTCTATATATCGAACATAATCCCGAACCTCTTCTTCTTCATTGGTGCCGGGATACATCTGTTTCAGACTACCACCTGATGCCGCGTATTCCCATTCTACTTCGGATGGCAATCTGCCCCCGATAAAGGCGCAAAACGCAGCTGCATCGGACCAATTAATTTGGTTTACGGCACGACGTCCCCTCTGCTCTTGCTCGGGAAAGACGGTGGCGCGACCCGATTTCTCAGTAAACCAATCGTATTGATCCATGGTGGATTCGTACTTCGAAATGAAAAAGGGAGCGACTTGGACCGGATGAACGGGCTGCGCATCCGGATTGTCGTCGAAGTAGACATCGCCCATGGTAAAGGATCCACCGGGGAGCCGCACCCACTCGAAACCGACCGATTTTAACTCTGTGGTCAATTTTGAACTGGCACAGCCTGACCACAAGAATACAACTAGCAGAAAGACGATGAGTCGGGACATTTGGAATTAAAAGATGATGAAAGGGGCTGCGCTGGACTTTTTGGACCCCTAAACGTTGGCGAAGTTGCTATTCGAAGGTTGAAACAACCATGACCGACGGGAATCGACCCCGAAATCAGTATCACATTACGAAGAAAGGACTAGCTGATCTTGAAAACTGGATGGAGCAACCAATAGACCTATCTCATCAACGTGACGAAATGCAGCTCAAACTTTTCGTGGGCGGACACAAAAACAAACCGACTGTTATCAAGCTCATCGAAAACTTCAGGACTCAACAAAATGATCGGCTCCAAATTCTGGAATCAGAACTTGCTGAAATCCTTCCAAGTGTTCCATCAGGAATTCTACCCGAACAGTTTGAGTGGCTAGAACCACAAGGAACTGACGAGTCAACTCGAAAGAGAGCCGTTCAGGAACAGGCGTTGATTTTCCAACTCAGTATTCGTCAAGGAATGCTAAAAGCTCCAGCGCGGATTACTTGGTGTGATGAAGCATCGGCCCTACTGAAAAACCCATCGTTTTTTGCGTTTATTGGGCGCTTCTTTTCTCGCCTTCCTCTTTGCAGCTACCGCATTCGTGCTCGGCTCTATCGTAATGGCAAATATTACCGGTATCCCTGAAGGAGCGGACATGAGTTCATATCAGTTTCTTTCCGGCAACCTCCCCATGTTGCTCGTTTCACTGATCGGAGTATTTATTGGATCCTCTTTTGCAGAGGAACTACTCTATCGAGGGTTTTTGACGTCGCGAATTGAAGAGCTTCTCGGTAACAAGCATAACTCTATCTGGATAGCCATCCTTATAAGCAGCATCATGTTTGGTTTTGCTCACTATGAATGGGGTTGGATGGGAATCGTACAAACCACATTTATGGGGGCGGCGCTGATGGTTCACGAAACTATGGCCCAGCCAAAGAAACAAGATTACTTACTCGTACCTAAGAGCCTCTACGGGATTGCATGTCGCCGCCCGAATAGACTGATAACTAACGGTAAGCCAAGCAATCAACAAAGCCGAGGACCCAGCGATGGCAAAGATGCCCCACCCGATCGTTGTGGCGTACGCAAAGTCCTGAAGCCACATGGACATGGCATACCAAGCGATCGGAAAACCGACGACGCAAGAGATGAGTACTAACAGCGTGAATTCCTTTGATAATAACACGACAATTCTGGGTACGGAAGCTCCCATTACCTTCCGCACTCCAATCTCTTTTGTTCGCTGAGTGGTCACGAAGGATGCGAGCCCAAACAGTCCCAAACACGCAATCAACACCGCCAATACAGTGAAATACGTGTATATGCTTCCAAGGCGCTGTTCCTGCTCGTAATATTTTTCATAATCTTCGTCCATGAAGAAGTATCGAAACGGATAACCTGGCTCCCAGGATGTCCACGCTTCGTCCAAAAAGGCTAACGTCTCTTCCACATTTTCAGGGCGAATCCGAATAGGTAGGTAGCGCCGATTTTGAGTCCAGTTTCCCATGACCATAGGTTGAACCGTTGAGTGAAGGGAAGCATAATTTGCGTCTGCCACAACACCTATCACCGTCGCCCAACGGTCAGAATCGTCTGGGTTTCCGCCCAGTCTCGCTACTTTTTTCCCAACGGCCTCTTCGGCGGTGTAACCCAATTTGAGAGCGGCAGCCTCATTGATTACAAATGCTGTTGAATCCGTCATGTAATCGGCGTCAAAATCTCTTCCCGCCACAATTCGAAGACCTAACGTTTCCACATAGTCGTTGCTAACTTCGCCCTGTGCTGCAATAATAAACTCATCCTGAGTCATGTCTTCCGATCGAAACGCAGTATTGTTATGGATATGATTGGGACCTGGTATTAAACCTGCTGCGGCTGCCTCCACGATTCCAGGGTTCGTTAGAATCCTGTTTCTGAATGTATCAAACGTATTTTCTCCATTCTCGGTCTCTATGGGTAATACAACAATTTGGTCCTGGTCAAATCCCAGGTCTTGACTCTGAATGAAGTCAAGCTGTTTGTACACAACTCCAGTCCCGACGAGCAAGATTATCGAGATGCTAAACTGAAAAACAACCAAAACAGAACGTACTAAAACTCCCTGTTTACTTCTGGCAAAAGAGCCCTTGAGTACGACAGCTGGATTAAAGCTAGAAAGTACCAAGGCTGGATACAGGCCTGCGAACAGCCCCGTTGTCAATGCAATCCCTAACATTGCGCCAAACAACCACGGTTCAACGGTAAGATGTGCATTGGCAAGCGTAGAAAAATAAGGCAGAATTAGGAGGACTAAACCACACGCAATCACCATCGATATCATGGCCATGGTGATGGACTCACCTAAAAACTGGCGAATCAATTTTCCGCGATCCGAACCCATGGTTTTTCGAATACCAACTTCACGCGCACGGCCCGTAGCACGAGCCGTTGACAGGTTCATAAAGTTGATGCAGGCTATTGCAAGGACAAAAATGGCGATTGCCCCTAATATGTACAAATACCGAATGTCACCGACCTTCCCCACCTGCTCATCCGACTTGGAATGCAGGTAAATATCCGCCATGGGCTCAAGTTTCCAGTCATATTTAAGTCCCGCCTCGAGTGCTTTGTCATAACTTTGTCCCATAAACTGTTCTATTTGGGGACCAACAAACGTGCGCAGGAAATCTGGAAATTTCGCCTTCAAATCGGCAGGGTTGGTGCCCTGCTCTAAGCGGAGATACGTAAAGAACGAATTGTTAAGCCATGCAGGGTCATCGACTCGGCTACTTGACAGAAAGCTCAGCAAGACGTTAGGTCTGAAATGTGTGTTGAACGGCATGTCCCGCATAACTCCGGTCACTTCATAATCCAGTTTATTGTCATATCGGACTGTACGTCCCATGGCTGAGGTATCTCCAAAAAACCTTTTGGCCACAGACTCAGTCAACACAACAGTACCAGGTCGATTTAGGGCGTTCGATGGCTGTCCTTCCACAAAAGGAAAAGTAAAAATGTCAAATATGCTGGAATCGGCTTCGAATACTCCGTCCTGGTAGTACGGCTCGTTTTCTATCGAAAACAGGGCCTGAGTTGATTGACTATTAAGCCTCGAAGCGGTATTTATTTCTGGAAAAGTTTCCAAAAACTGTGTCGCCATTATCGCTGGGGACGATGCCGTTAAACTCGATTGATCTGCGACTTCGGCATCCAGCTGAACACGGTACACATCGTTCACATTGGCGTGCATGGAATCAAAACTGAGCTCATTCTGGATGAACAAGACAATTAGAACAAACGCAGCCAATCCTGTAGCTAAACCCGCAATATTGATAAACGAGTATCCTTTCTGGCGCATCATATTCCGAATTGTGATGCGAAAATAGTTTTTGATCATGAATATGTGTTACGAACGCGCGGGTGGTTAATCAGGAAATCGTTGTAGGCACTACACGTTGGAAAAGGCTTAAATGTTACAGGTATGGTTCTCTTTTTGTGCCAATCCGATTCGATCTCGCGGCACAAGTGTATCGTTAGAAGAACAGTTATTGATCACCTAACAATGGTGATAAACCCTTTTGGGACTGGATACGATGATATGACCACATGAAGTGGTTGAGGCATACGGATTGCAGACGGAATACTGGAACGATTAACTAACAAACCTCCTACAGAACAATGAAACGTATTCTAACTCTTGTCTTTGCCTTTTTTGCCTTTTGTGCCTTTTCAACCACATCAAATGCGCAGTCCAATGTTGCGAGTCACCAAATTGGCGTCAACGTGCATGAGATTGCCATTATTTCGGTGTCAGGTCAAGTGAGCATGATTATCAATGCCGCCACAGCTGGCGGTGAGAGCGGCCGTTATCATGACGCCGATAGGTCCCAGGCCATATTCTAGTCCTTTTGCTCCTCCGATGGCCGCAAAAATGCCTAGTCCGATGGCATCAATTATCGCCACTCGATTCCATTCTGTTGCGACCCGATTTCCGGCGAAAAAAACCACCAGGCCTCCAGCAATACAAACCCCCAAATACAATTCACTTTGAATCGCGGCCACGGGAGTAGCGCCCAATAACATGTCTCGAATTATTCCTCCGCCAACGCCCGTTGCCACAGAGAGTACCATCACTCCAAGCAGGTCAAGATCGTGCCGCATGGCTCTGAGCCCACCCGCAACGGCAAACACAAACGTTCCGATTATGTCCATGTAATCTATTAGAGACATGAAATAGTTTGATTAGTGATCAAAATCAACGATAACGCAAGATAGCCTCGCCTACGGCCTACTAAAACATTTTTATCCTTAATAAATGATTATTGATATATTTGTGATATATTACAAGAACCGGCATCGAGTTTTCGACGCTTCTTAGAGGTTATGTTCCAAAAGTAGACCCCAAAATTTATGAGCACAGATTGGAAAGGCGTTTTCCCAGCCGTCACCACCAAATTTAAAGACGATTTTTCGTTGGACTATGCCGGCACGCAGAAAGGCATTGAGGCCCAGCTCAAAGCAGGCGTCCACGGAATTATTACTACCGGAACACTGGGAGAAGCCAGTGCCCTTTCCTTTCAGGAAAAACAAGAAGTACTTCGAATAGCCGTCGAAACAGTTAATGGACGGGTACCCGTTCTGATGGGGGTGGCACAAAACACAACGCTAGAAGCCTGTCATGCGGTTGAAGACGGGCAAGTCAATGGGGCCGACGGGTTTATGGTGCTGCCGGCAATGCTATATGCCGCCGATCGTCGCGAAACGTTAACACACTTTCGTACCGTGGCCAGTGCCTCAGGAAAGCCAATCATGATCTATAATAATCCCGTCTCCTACAAGGTCGATTGCACGGTCGATATGCTGGAAGAGTTGTCGGATGAGGTCATGTTGGTAGCTGTAAAAGAATCGTCCGACGATGTTAGGCGCATAACTGATATCATAAACCGCCTTGGAGATCGATACCAACTGTTTACTGGAGTTGACAATTTGGCCATGGAGAGCCTTTTGATGGGGGCCGTTGGTTGGGTAGCAGGATTGGTCTGTGCGTTTCCCGAAGAGACGGTGGCCATTTACAATTTGGTTCAGGCTGGCCGAATCGCTGAAGCCCGCGAAATTTATCGTTGGTTCAAGCCTCTTTTGGACCTAGACGTAAATACTAAGTTGGTCCAAAACATTAAGCTTGCTGAGGTTGCGGTTGGACTAGGTACAGAATTGACTCGGCCACCTCGGCTGCCTTTAATTGGTGATGAGCGCGAAAGCGTCCTGGCTACCATCAGGACCGCCATGGACAATCGGCCAGACGTTTCAGATTACGTATAGCGATGACAACGTCCCCGGAATCATTGTCAGATCAGGCCTACGAACTCGTAGAACGCATGATAGTGACCCTAGAATTACCCCCAGGAAGTGTTTTTTCTGAGGGTGACTTGAGTAAACGCGTGGGAATAGGCCGAACCCCACTGCGCGAAGCGTTGCAACGGTTGTCGAGCGATCGGCTCGTCGTTGCGGTACCTAGAAGGGGCATTTTGGTCACAGAAATTAATGTGTCGGAATACCTTTCAATGCTTGAGACCAGAATGGTATTGGACCGGCTTATAGCTGAACAAGCCGCTAGGCGTGCCACTCCAGAAGAGCGAAGAGAACTTCGAGAAATAGCCACGTCTATAGTCGAAGCATCATTGAATGAAGATTCGGGTGCTTTCATGAAATTAGATATGACGTGCGACCGTATTTTGGAGAAAGCCAGCCGTAATCCATACGCGTACCAAGCCGTGACCTCAATGCATGCTCATTGTCGTAGATTTTGGTCGGTCCATCAACACCACGCCAGTTTGCTTGAGAGTGCTCAGTTGCACGCCACAATTATGAAAATGGTAGCCAATGGCGATTCAGAAGGCGCGGGCGCAGCATCGGACGCACTTCTCAATTACTTAATTACCTTCACTCGAACGGCCCTAGACTTGGATTAATTAAACATGAGCGTTCATCGATTTGTTTGTATTGATGCCCACACGTGTGGAAACCCTGTCAGAGTTGTAAAGGCGGGCGGACCCAGACTTGACGGCAAGAGCATGATTGAGCGAAGAGCTCATTTTATGGAAGAATGGGACTGGATTCGGACCGGTTTGATGTTTGAACCCCGGGGTCATGATATGATGTCCGGCTCCATCTTGTATGAGTCTACACGAGAGGATTGTGATATAGCCATTCTTTTTATTGAAACGAGCGGGTGCTTGCCGATGTGTGGTCATGGGACGATCGGAACCGTGACGGTCATGATTCAAGAGGGCTTAGTGACGCCTGCCACTCCCGGTCTAGTTCGGCTCGACACCCCGGCAGGACGTGTGGATGCGTACTACGACCTAGAAGGCGATCGAGTGTCAAACGTCCGCCTCATCAATATTCCTTCTTTCCTGTATGCCGAAAATTTAACTGTCGAATGCCCGGATCTGGGAGAAATCAGCGTTGATGTGGGTTATGGAGGCAATTTTTACGCAATTGTAGACACACAGAAAAACTTCTCAGATATTAAAAACTACACGGCCGGTGACCTAATTCGCTGGAGTCCAGTAGTGCGTCAGCGTTTAAATGAAATGTATGATTTCATCCACCCACTCGACAATCGAATTTGTGGAATGAGCCATATGTTGTGGACGGGAGAGCCAGTCAGAGAGGGTTCTGACGCAAAAAACGCCGTTTTTTATGGAGATAAGGCGATAGATCGATCTCCTTGTGGAACAGGAACGTCCAGCCGTATGGCCCAGTGGGCCGCACACGGAAAATTAAAGAAAGGAGATTCCTTCGTACACGAAAGCATTATCGGTAGTCAATTTGTTGGAAAAGTTGAGGACACAACCAAAGTGGCTGGTTTTGATGCGATCATCCCCAGTATTTCGGGTTGGGCTCGGGTGATGGGATACAACGAAATTATCATAGACGATGACGATCCGTACGCCCACGGATTTCAGGTCCTATAAAACGAAAACGATGAGCGATTCATACGATGTAGCAGTAGTGGGTGGGGGCGTTATCGGGATGAGCTGCGCCTATTATCTTCAGAAAGAGGGCGCGCGCGTATTGATACTTGATAGAGGGAGATATTCTGAAGCGGCATCAACTGGGAATGCCGGAATGATCGTGCCCAGCCACATCGTTCCACTTTCGGCACCCGGTGTTATTTCGAAGGGAATTAAGTGGCTGATGAACCCAGAAAGCCCCCTCTACATCAAGCCCAGTGCAAGCCCCAAGTTTATGAAGTGGCTTTGGTTATTTCAAAAACACTGTACTGCCGATCACGTCGCGTATAGCGTTCCGATTCTTAGAGACCTGAGCCTACTCAGTCTAAACTTGTTTGACAAAATATGCGCTTTACCTGGTTTTGAGGACGTGGGACTTGCCCACGATGGTCTGTTGATGCTACATCGATCAGAATATGCCCGGAAAGACAATTTAGAACTAGCGGATCTTGCCGAAGACGCGGGTTTGTTTATCCAAAGACTGGACCGAGATGAAACACTTGAATTAGAGCCCGCCGTGAAGACAGAAATAACCGGCTCGGTTTTTTTCAAGCAAGATGCCAGCCTACATCCCGAGTTGTTTTTGCGCGCCCTAGAAGCACGGTTAATTAATGGAGGAGCCACGATTGTAGATGCAGAGGTCCTGTCTTTTGAGCGATCGGGATCAGAGGTAAAAGCTATTAACACTACTTCTGGACGGTATACATCCAACCAGATCGTTCTTGCTACCGGATCCTGGACGCCAGAATTGGCTTCAAAACTGGGTCAATCCGTAGCTGTTCAACCTGCGAAAGGGTATAGCATTACCGTCCCGGTTACGGAGCCAAGTCTCCGAATTCCATGTATTTTGGCCGATGAAAAGGTCACAATTACGCCGATGCCAGGCTGTATTCGGTTTGGAGGAACGCTGGCCCTTCAAGGATTTGATTCCTCGATTGATGAACGGCGCGCCAGCCCCATTCGCAGGCAAGCCGCAGCGTATTGCGAAGGCTCCGAGGCGGTTGCAACATGGGCCGGTTTTCGGCCCGCTTCGCCCGATGGCCTACCATTTATTGGCTCCGTTCCAAAATATCCAAACGTGTTCGTGGCCACGGGACACGGCATGATGGGCGTAACATTGGGTCCCGTAACTGGAATGTTGATCGCAGAATTGGTTTCCGGTCGAGCCACTTCTTTAAACGTTGCACCTTTCAACGTGGATCGACACTAAAATGGCCAAAACGCAAATAGCTGGGCGGCCCCAACTGACTATCATCCAAGCAGAGCACTTGATGTTTGATCGGTTTGGAATGAGCTGCAAGGCTTCCGTTTTGCCCAGCGATCGGGATCAGAATTTTCGTCTCGACTTGGGAGATGGCAAAAAGGCTGTCCTAAAAATATCCAATTCGAACGAGGATCCATTATTTCTGGACTGTCAGAAAACCGTTCTGTCCAGATTGTCTCTCGCCGGACTACCCGTTCCTTCTGTGCTGGAGGAGGCGACCGTAGAAATTGAAGGGATTACCCACCAACTCCGAATCGTTTCGTGGCTACCGGGATCTCCTTTGGGATTGGCCAAGCCGATTGATTCTGGACTGGAAACGTCGGTGGGTTCTCTGCTAGGATCAATGGATCGAGAATTAGATGGCTTTCAGCATAGCGGGGCGCCCATAGATTTTGTCTGGGATTTGTCCAATGCCGTACCAACCATTGAGGACCGGAGCCATTTATTATCCGAAGAAGGCCGCGATCTCGTGGAATCGGTATTAAAATTATATCAGGCTGAAGTTGTCTCCCGATGGTCCTTGTTTCCAAAAGCGGTGATTCACAATGACGCAAATGACTTCAATTTGCTCGTCGGACCCGCCAAAATTAGCGGTCATGATCTCGCTGGGCTTCTTGATTTTGGCGATATCGTTTTCTCAGCTCGTATTTGTAATGCAGCAGTTGCCGCGGCCTACCTAGCGCTTCACAGGGACGACCCAGTTGAGGCAATGTGCAACGTCCTAAAGGGGTATCACGCAAAAATTGAGGTGACCGAGCCTGAGGTAGCCGCTTTTTTTGCGCTAGTTTCGGCTCGTTTGGCCGTAAGTGTGTGTATGTCTGCTGCCCAAAGCGCTGCGGAACCAGACAACGATTATCTTTCCATTTCAGAACAGGATGCTTGGAAGTGTCTTCGAAAGCTTAAAAATGTTCATTCGAGACTGGCTCACTATCGCCTTCGAGGTGCGCTTGGGTGGAATCCTGTGCCCTGGGAAAATCAATTTAAAACATGGTTGGTGGGCCAAAAGGGCACTTTCAAAGACGTAATTCGCCCTGCCGTTGCTGGTATTCCGCCGATCGTATTCGATTTTTCTGTTGAAAGTCTTGAATTTGACCAGCTAGCATTGTCGGTGCCGGGTTTGGCCGCTGAATCTATTTGGGCCCGAGTAGGAGATGCAGTGGGCATAGGTCGTTGGAACGAAGTGCGTCTAGCCTATAGGGGGCCACAATACGAAACAGTTTCTGGTGAAAGGAGGACGGTCCACCTGGGCGTTGACCTTTTTCGGCCGGCCGGAACACCCGTTTATGCTCCTTTGGACGGAGTTGTTCACTCGTTTTGTGCTCAACCCGACCCATTCGATTATGGCGGCTGTGTAGTGATGGAGCACCACCCTGCAAATGGACCAGTTTTTTGGACTCTTTATGGACACTTGAGCCATAAATCGGTTGATTCAATTGAAATAGGGCAAAAAATTAAAGCTGGCGAAGCATTCGCTGATCTTGGCCCATTCGAAGAAAATGGGGGCTGGGTACCTCATTTACATTTTCAGATCCTGTTGGATCTTCTTGACCTTGAAGGGACGTATCCCGGTGTGGCCGCTGCAACTGTTCGAAAGGTTTGGAGCAGCTTATCGCCTAGCCCTAAGATGCTGTTGGGATTGCCTAGTGCCACCGAAACGCCGTCTTCGGTCCCCGTTTCGGAGCTCTTGGATAGACGTAGGGCTCATATGGGATCTGCTCTCAGCGTCTCCTATTCTAATCCCCTGCATATTGTAAGAGGTTGGGAGCAGTATCTTTTCGATATCGATGGGCGGGCTTATTTGGACGGGGTAAACAACGTCCCACACGTGGGTCATTCCAATCCTCGTGTGGTTAGTGCGCTTTCAAATCAAATGCGGACACTGACCACCAATACCAGGTACCTGCACGAAAACGTGTTGCGCTACGCCGAACGGCTGAGTTCGACCCTTCCGGATGGGCTAGACGTGTGCTATTTCGTTAATTCGGGGAGCGAAGCCAATGACCTTGCTCTGCGGCTGGCCCGATCCTACACCGGCCGTACCGACACGATCGTGCTTGACGGAGCCTACCACGGTAATTTGACAACTTTAATCGGGATCAGTCCTTATAAATTTAGTGGAAAGGGAGGCGGCGGAAGACCGCCCACTACGCATGTGGTGAGCATGCCGGATCCGTACCGCGGCCCTTTTAAAGGAATGTCAACCGAAACCGGCCGGGCGTATGCACTTGAAGTCGAACAAATCGCCTCCGTTCGCCCAATTGCTGCGTTTATAGCTGAATCCGTACCAGGATGTGGAGGACAAATTGTACCACCGCCTGGCTATTTTGCCTATGCGGCGGAAGCAGTCCGAAATGCTGGAGGCGTATTCATAGCCGATGAGGTTCAAATAGGCATGGGTCGCGCTGGCGAATGTTTTTGGGGATTTCAATTGGATGATGTTAGGCGTGAACAGGGCACTAACAGCGGCCAAAATTCAGAAAATTTGGTTCCAGACATCGTAGTAATGGGCAAACCAATTGGAAATGGACATCCACTTGGCGTTGTCGTAACCACCAGGGCCATTTCAGACGCGTTTAATAATGGGATGGAATATTTCAACACGTTTGGGGGCAATCCGGCGTCCGCCGCAGTCGGGCTTGCGGTGTTAGACGAAATCGAAGAAAAACATTTGCAAAAAAATGCTCTCCATGTCGGAAAACATCTCAGGGAGGGGCTCGCTGCGCTCGCCCCGTATCACTCCATTATTGGAGACGTTCGCGGCGTGGGACTATTTTTGGGTGTCGAATTAGTCCGCAACCGGATCGACCTTGAGCCAGCCGATGAAGAAGCCACCTATATCGCCAATCGTATGCGCGACAAACGGGTATTGATATCTACCGATGGTCCGTTCCACAATGTGTTAAAGATCAAACCGCCCATGGTTTTTACCAAGGAAAATGCTGATCGTTTGATTCTGGCTCTAAACGAGGTCCTGGCAGAGGACTTCGTCACTGCCAGGACCAGACCTTAAAACCTATTCGTATCTCAAAGACGAAATCGGATCTGCTGAGGCCGCGCGCACGGCCTGATATCCCACAGTAACCAGCGCAATAATCATCGCCCCGGCACCGGCAAGACCAAATACCCACCAATGCAGAGGCACCTGTATTGGAAATGGTTCGAGCCACAAATTCATACC
>CALFHN010000128.1 GCA_937876355.1 uncultured Bacteroidota bacterium
TCAGTCCTTTCTGCATAACTTTCCTCCCATTTCGAGCGAGCCTGGCGTGTTATCATCAAGCCCTTAATGTCTCCAAAAGGTAGGTCTGGAATATTCACGTTTAGAAGCAACCCTGGTGCAAGGCCACCAAGTAGTACTCTTTTTGCTATTTGACGGGCAATTCTTCCGGACGCCTCAAAATCGGCACCCCCCCATTTACAAAATGAAAAAGCAATTGAAGGAATTCCAAGAATTGAAGCTTCAGTTGCCGCACTCACCGTTCCAGAATAAATGACGTTAACTGCCGTGTTAGGCCCGTGGTTAATCCCCGAAACGACTAGGTCGGGTTTTCTGGGTGTCAGTTTATCAATAGCCAATTTTACGCAGTCCGCAGGAGTCCCGGTAACGGCGTAGGCTGTAATTTGCCCAGAAGGCCCGCGGAATGGCCAAGGTCGCGCCCTAATAGGGTCTCTCATCGTTATGGCATGGCCCACCGCGCTCTGCTCGTGTAACGGCGCCACAACGATAATCTCTCCCAATCCATCCATGGATGCAGCCAAGGATAAAATACCAGCGGCCTCAATCCCGTCGTCATTCGTAATTAGGATCAGCGGTCGTTCCATGGGATCAATAACTTTCATTTTTGGAAGGAAAGTCCCTGGATCGCACGTCCGCTATATATTGCTGAACCATGGTCTTTATCATTTCATCCAACCTGGCATAACGGCGAACAAACCGCGGATTGAAGTCCGTCGTCAAACCCAAAGCATCGTGTGTCACAAGGACTTGGCCATCACATGAATTTCCGGCACCAATACCTATTGTAGGTATCAAAAGCGATAGCGATACTTCCGTCGCCAATTCAGCCGGGATTTTTTCAAGTACAATTCCAAAACTTCCAGCTTCTTGAAGCAAAATGGCATCTTCTTTCAACAATTCAGCCTCTTCATCTTCTCGAGCCCGCACTTGATAGGATCCAAACCTGTAAATAGACTGTGGAGTTAAGCCAAGATGGCCCATAACGGGGATTCCAGCTTCAATGAGCCGTTTCACCCCACCAACAATGGCGCTGCCTCCTTCCATTTTTACCGCGTGAGCTCCCGACTCTTTCATAACTCGGATCGCAGACGATAGGGCCTCTTTCGAGTTTCCTTGATACGATCCAAAGGGCAGGTCTACCACAACCAATGCTCTTTTCACTCCCCTTACCACACATTGAGCGTGGTATATCATCTGATCTAGCGTAATTGGGAGCGTTGTTTCGTGGCCAGCCATGACGTTTGACGCGGAATCTCCCACTAAAATGACATCAATCCCAGAAGCATCCAGGATTCTGGCCGATGTATAATCATAGGCCGTTAACATCGCAATCGGGATACCAGAACGCTTCATTTCTTGAAGTGTCCTAGTTGTGACTTTGCTAGTCTCGGTGGCTGAAAGTTGAGTGCTCATGTTAAATCTGGATGAGAGGTCACCTAACAGAATAGGAACAAAGAGAAAGGCGGGGGCCTCAAGAGGCCCCCGCCTTAAAAACGTGCCGGCGTGAGCGTATTAATTGGCTCCAGCCGTTTCTTCATCAATTTCGATTCCGAGTTGTTTCGCAATATCAATGTTAATATTTACGACCCGATCCGAATTCACGTAAAGCAGTGCAGGAGAACGTATTACGATATCCAATCCCATTTTTTTGGAAATGGCATCGATAGCCTGTTGAACTTTTTCAAGCAAAGGAGCCATCAGTTCTTCTTGCCGAACATTCAATTCTTCATCCTTCCGAGCAGCTGCTCCTTGAATTTCATTCTGAAGTTTTCCAAGTTCAGCTTCCCTTTCTGCTTGACGTTCAGCGGACAAAAGAGGTTGCTGTTTCTGATACTTTTCGACTCTGTCTTGGAAATCTGCAGCCAACGCCTGGAGCGCTTCTTGACTGGTTCGGTATTCAATCGCCATCTGACTTTGTACCTGTGTGTATTCAGGCATATAGGTGATGATGATCTCGGGATCAGCGTAGCCCACCTTCAAGGACTGTGCTTTAGCACCACCAGTTGTGATACCAAGCATTAGGATGGCTAGAAGGAAACCAAAAATTCTATTTTTCATGACTATTTTTCAGTGCACAGACTCGACAGTTGTCTGGCCGAAGTGCGTTTAGTTACTTTGTGATGTCTGCCGAACAGTACCTGCAACGTCTATGCCAAGTTCAAGCAACACGTTTTCTGACAGGTCAAATTGGGCCTTTCTAAACATAAACAGGAAATCCCCTGCAATGTCGAAAACGTAATCATACCCTTCTGCGGTAGCTACGTCGTCAATGGCTTGGAGAATTTTCTCTTGAAGAGGTCGCATGAGCTTTTCTTGTTCAAGAAAAATATCTCCTTCCGGTCCAAAATATTTAACTCGAAGTCGTTCAAGATCGTCTTCTGCTTGAACGATTTCAGAACGGCGACGTTGCCGTTCTTCGTTAGTGTAAAGTAGTTCACGAGCTTGATAATCGCGAAACTGCTCATCTAGATCGTTTTTTAATTGATCCAATTCTTTTTGCCAGTCCCCGGCCATTCGATCCATTTGCTGCTGGATCGTAGCGTAATTCGGCATAGCCTCCAGGATCACATTGGAATCTACATATCCAATATTTTGCTGAGCAGATGCGGAGCCAACAAAAATGCTGCAGCACAACGCCGCCAACATTACTATCTGATTTTTCTTGATGGTCATAAAGCTAACCGAGGTAAGGGATTCAATTAGAAAACAAGTGTCTAGTATCTTGGACCCTATAAGCGTTTATTGTCCGAAACCTTGTCCCAAGCTGAACTGAAAAGACCACTTCTTGGATCCATCATGCTTGGAATTAATAGCTTCAAATGTATCAAAATTATAACCATAAGCCATCTCCACCATTCCCAGAATCGGTAGAAAAAATCTCATCCCAAAACCGGCTGATCTATATATGTCCGTCGGATTATAACTTTTAAAGCTATTCCAAGAGTTTGCGGCGTCAATAAATGCGTATGGTGCTGCTCGCAATTGTTCTGTTTGAATGGCCATCCATCTTAATTCTGCGGAATATTTATTCAATATCGTGCCGCCAAACGGGTCGTTATCAGCACTACGTGGGCCCAGAGCCCCTAAAGGATAACCTCTCAAGTACACAATATCCTTTCCGAAAAACGAATAGAATCCTTGTGTTTCGAATGGTGATCCACCAACGATAAACCGTTCAAAAGCCACTTCGCGTTTGTCAAGAGAGCCAATGAAACCGAAATCAGAGGACAATCCGAAAGAAACCTTGTTTAGAAGCGGAGTATTCCATGAATTGGTTAATCTCCATTTATGATACTGGATCAACTTACCAATAGGCGGTGCAATCTCTACCGATAGTGAAAACTTGGACCCAACACTTGGAAATATAGGATCGTTTGTGTTGTTGCGAGTCAGAGCTTCTGTAAAAGTTATTTGCTGGCTAACCCCTACAGGCAATGTCGAAATCCATTCCTTGTTATTATAGAATTGATACCCAACAGTAGAAGAAAAGCTAAACCAAGGATCTGGCTTCTTAAGCCGTTGTGAAAAGAACACACTCTGAGAAAACGTCAGAAGCTCACCACCCGAATCGTCCAGAACGGCAAGGCCAGAAATCCTTGAAAAAGAGGTAGAGAAGCCTACTGGACGTGGTTTTCCTTTAAACCACGGCTCGGTAAAGGACAGTGAATATTGCTGATATCGACGTCCGTTAGTCTGGATACCAACCGATAAACGTTGGCCGTCTCCAGCCGGCAATGGACTCCAAGCATCTCCTTTCAATAAATTTTGTCCGGAAAAGTTATTGAAGCTGAAACGTAATTGAAGAATTAAGCCAAATCGGCCCCAAGTACCCGAAAGTTCCAATTGATCCGTCCCAGTCTCTTCCAGATTGTATTTTAAATCAACGGTTTTTGATTCTTCCCTAATATCTATTCCTGGTCCACCGGCAAGGGATTCTTGGGTGAAATAATTCAGCTGCATGAGTCGCCGAATAGATTCCTGGATTTGACCTCGGCTAAACGTGTTTCCTGGTACAGTCGTTAGATCGCGGCGAACTACGTGATCATTCGTTTTCACATTGCCGGCAATCTCTACGGTTCCGATCTGATATACTTCACCTTCAAATATTTCAAAAATGAGGTCTAGACTATCTCCATTGACAGCAATTTCGGGCTGGACTCCAAAACGCATGTACCCAGAATTGTAATACAAACTCGAAACATCGCTGTCCTTTCCAGACCCATAAAGATTTTCCTGAAGCTGCTTCGCGTTGTAGGCTTGACCTTTTACAAAGCCGAGTCGCTGATTCAAGACCTCGTCAGGATACAAGGTGTTTCCTTCCCATGAAATATTCCGAATGTGATACAATGGACCTTCACGCACTTCAATTTCTATCGAAATGGATGGCTTTCCAGACTCCACTCCTACGATAAGCACAGAATCGCTAATCACTTCCGCATCATAGTATCCCTTTTCATTGTATTTCTCGAGGACTCTATCCATATCCCGGTCGTATTCAGCCTGATCCAATTTCCCACTTCGCCAGAACCGCCAACCTTTTTTGGGTTTGGTCTTCATCGCTTTTACAATCTCTGAATCGTCTAAGCCTGAATTTCCAGTAACCGTAATATTTCTTACGCGAGCCTTGTTGCCTCTATCAATTTCAAAATTGATAGATAACGTGTTATCGTCATGCCTTTCCCGAATAACATTCACGGTGGCTAGCGGATATCCTTTCTTCGCATAGAACTCCTTTACGATCTGTACAGAACGCTCAATAGAATTCTCGTGAACCGGTCCACGTGTTACCAACGGAACTTCTTTTTGAAGGTCACTGGCATGACCTTTTTTGATCCCCGAAAACACATATGCTTTTAGCTTCGGGACTTCCAGAACTTTAATTACTAGATAAACTCCGTTGCCAACCTTTCTCTCTTGAATAATCTGAACATCTTCATAGGTACTCAAACGATAAATCGACCGAATCGCTTCTCCCAGTAGAGGATCTCCGGGTAGGGTCAATTTTTGTCCGATTGTAAGTCGTGAAGACTGCTGGATGAAACTGTTCGTGTATTCGTCCGAAGTACCTTCTACGGAGATACCAAGAATTTCAACTATTTCAGGTGCCCCAAGCAGTCCTCTGCTCTCAGACGCATTAGGAGGGGGGGTTTGTGCTGCAATTTCGCCAACAAACGTCAGTGAACACAGAAAGATAAATAATGCTCTACAACTCATAAAAGGTCTTTTTAGACATGAAGCGGCGAAAATAGACTCCGCTGGAGCGGATGAACGGCTACGGGGCGGATCGTGTTTCCTTTTTTTAAGGCCAATCCATCGTACCCTGCAAACGAATCTTGCCTTTATTTATTGCATAGGACATTCCTAACGCGCCTCTTGGACCCGCCCAAACCTGCGTTCTCGGTCTTGGAAGTCCTTGATGGCATCTATTAGGTGTGATTGTCGAAAGTCAGGCCAATGCATAGACGAAAAAAAGAGCTCAGAATACGCAATCTGCCAGAGCAAAAAATTAGATACTCGCTTCTCTCCACCCGTCCTAATTAATAGATCAGGATCTGGTAAAAAATTGGACGTCATATACGAGGCCACGGAGCTTTCATCAATGTCAGAAACATCTAATTTTCCGGAAAGGATGGACTCCCCCATCGACTTCATTGCTGCTGCAAGCTCCCATCTCCCGCTATAAGAAAGAGCAAGGGTCAACGTCATTCTATCGTATACAGACGTTTCTGCCTTGAGTTCTGCCAACTCGGCTTGACATGCCGTTGGAAGCGATGAAATGTCCCCAATCGTCATGAGGCGAATGTTATTCTTGTGGAACGTTTTTGCTTCTTTTTTTAAAGCTCGAATCAAAAGATGCATTAAAGCATCCACTTCGACTGCAGGACGATTCCAGTTTTCAGTCGAAAACGTGTACAACGTCAAAAACTTGACCCCAAGTTTGGCACAGGTTTCTGTGACGTCACGCACAGCGTGTACACCTTGCTGATGACCATGTATGCGACTTTTGCCACGTTGTTTGGCCCAGCGACCGTTCCCATCCATAATGACGGCGATGTGGTCTGGAAGTGGACCTCGATTTATCAGCTCTACCAGGTCCGGACTAAGTTTAGACGGACTCAAAGCTTGAGAAAATCGTTAAATATGACAAAAACCATAAATGCAAGAAGTATAAACATACCAACCTGCTGAAGAGCCATGCGCAATTTAAGAGACGGCTCTTTCCGGACAATTCCTTCGTAAATCAAAAAGACTAAATGGCCACCATCAAGGGCCGGAATAGGTAGGATATTGATGATAGCCAACGTTATCGACAACATTGCAACGATATTCCAGAAATAAGGCGCCCCCATATCTGCCGCTTCCTTAGTCACTTTGGCAATCATGACGGGGCCGCCAATATTCTGCCTGAAATTGTCTTGGCCCGTAAAGATTCTCTTCAAACTCGACGCAACAAGCCGAGTTTGTAGCCACGTTTCGGAAACACCAGATCCAATGGACTGGAAGAAATCATACTGTTGTATATGAGCTACTTGTGTGATGCCAATTAAATACTTTCCACCAGAACCATCCGCCGACAAGGCGACCTCATAGGTCGTGCCCCCTATTGACTGGAGTGAATCGGCAGCGACCATCAACACACTAGAAACAGCCTGAGTTACAGAATCTGGCCGAAAAAACCGCATCGACATCTCCGTTCCTTCAGCTCTTTGAATATATCCAGTCAAATCGGAATAAAAGACCACCAACGAATCCCCAATCATCACAATTTTATCTCCAGGAACAAGGCCGGCTGCACTGGCTGGTGAATCAGGATTTACATACCCCACAATTGGGGGATCGAATTCAACCCCAAATCCACCTTTATTTTGATTTAGCTGCGTCATAATATCGCGCGGGCCTTCAAAATGTAGGATCGCTCCCTCACGTTCGACATCAATGGTCAGGGGATCTGCAAGTAACAATTCTTGCATTCCGCTGAGACCTGCGATAGGGTCAATGGGCTTTCCGTTAACGGCAGATACAAAATCTCCTGTCCTTAGGCCCATGGTGTAGGCAACCGAAGCTTCCTCAACTTTCACACTTCCCACTGCCGGCCTATACGACTTACCATAGATTGCCGTAAGCATGACAAATATGAATGCAGCCAAAATAATGTTGAACATTACTCCCCCAACCATGACTAACATGCGTTGCCAGACCGGTTTTGATCGAAACTCCCACGGCTGAGGTTCTTCACTCAGCTGATCCGTATCCATACTTTCGTCCACCATTCCAACGATCTTGACATATCCACCAAGTGGAAGAAGGCCTAAAACCCACTCTGTATCGCCAAACTTCTTTCCAATTATTTTAGGCGGGAATCCAACGGAGAACTTGTCTACCCGCATCCCAAAAAGTCTGGCAAACAGAAAGTGTCCAAGCTCGTGAACGAGCACCAGAATCATGATGGCTAGCAAAACCCAGCCTACGTACGGGAAGAAATTTAGTATCGTATCCATTTATCACCCTGAACAGGGATTTTGTCTTATCGAGAGCTCCAAACCAAACTTGTCAGGCGCTCTAATGGTTAGCCGTACCTGCTAGTTCCTCTGCAACTCGCCTTGCTTTGCGATCTGACTCTAATCGGGCTTCAATTGAGAACTCTTCATGCTCCGAGCAGTGATCCATAACTCTTCTCACCAAAGAAGGAATGGACTGGTATGATATTTTATCCGTGAGAAATAAATGCACTGCCACTTCGTTCGCAGCGTTTAGTATACATGGCATGCTCCCGCCAATCCGGAGTGCTTCGAACGCGAGTAGTAATCCGGGGTACCGAATTGGATCCGGACTGGAAAAGGTCATTTTTTGGTCTTCCTGCCATGAAACAACTGGATGGGATGCCGGCCATCTAGAAGGGGTTGAAAGCGCATATTGGATAGGCACTTTCATATCGGGTACTCCCAACTGGGCTTTCGTGGACCCGTCAACAAACTGAACCATCGAATGCACGATCGATTGCGGGTGGATAACTACGTCTATTTTATCCTGCGGAATGTCAAAAAGCCATCTAGCTTCAATCACCTCCAGGCCTTTATTCATCATTGTTGCAGAATCGATGGTTATTTTAGGACCCATTTCCCAATTTGGATGAGATAGCGCCTCTTTTTTGGAAATTGATCCAAACGTATTTAACGCTCTCTCTCGAAATGGCCCACCTGACGCTGTCAAAATGAGTCGTGATATTTCGGATTTGGATTCTCCCAACAGGCACTGGAATATCGCAGAATGCTCACTATCTATGGGTATTATTTCAGATCCGAATTTCATGGCCAAGTCTTGAATTAAATCGCCGGCTATGACCATCGTTTCCTTGTTCGCTAAAGCGACTCGGCATCCTGTCTTGATTGCGGCAACGGTAGAAAGCAGCCCTAATGCCCCTACAAGAGCTGTTACTACTATATCCGTTCTTTCCCAAGTTGCAGCTCGTGCTAGTTCCTTTTCCCCAACGAACACAGGACAGGAAAATCTTGATTGGGCACCTTTTCCTGCTTCAGAGGACCCAATAACAACACATTCGGGCAGGAATTCCTTAGCCTGCTGTTCGAGTAACCCTACATTTTTGCCTCCCGAGAGCGCCACGATGTCGATCTTGTCAGGAAATAGTCGGGCTATTTCAAGGGTCTGGGTTCCGATCGAGCCGGTAGAGCCCAATATCGAGACCCGAATCTTTCTCGACACGCGCTTAGATACAGGCGTTTTACTATCGTTAGATTCTGATCTCATTCGAACTAGTCGTACAGGATTGTGGTAATAAAGGGCCGACTGAAACTTACGGGGTGCACCCGCCATATTAAAGTGCTGATTTAGGAAAGTATGGAACGATATGTGAAGGTGAGTCTTTCATCCCCCCAACTCTAATTGTTATCTCATGAATCTTAGAAGACTGCTTGTAATGTGCTCAATAGGATTTGCGCTTGGAATCCTAGGTGGTCTTCCGGTTTCTGCTCAATCCGTTGATAGTTCGCAAGTAGGACGCTTTCAACTCGCTGAGTCCTTTATGAGAACGGCGCAGTACCAGCGTGCAATTTCTTTATTGGAGGGATTATATAACGATAGCCCGCAAACGAATGTGTTTTACGATCGTTTACGCGAGGCCTATGAAAGCGTAAAGCGTTATGATGCTGCCATCGCTCTGGTTAACCAAAAAATCTCGCAGGAATTGTCACCTACCATATATGTGGCTGACAAGGCACGCCTACAATTTTTAAAAGGTGATGAAGCCACGGCCAGACAGACATGGCAAGCAGCTATTGATTCAAATCCAAGTTCTTCTTCGGTTTACCTGTTGGTTTATCGATCGCTGATGCAGGTCCGATTGTTTGATTTTTCCATTGAAATATTGGAAGCCGGACGCGAGACTCTTGGAAACACAGCTCTTTTTCAAATAGACTTGGCTCAGTTATACAATCTGACCTCGCAGCACGACAAAGCTGCGATCGAATATCTCGACTTGCTTAAAATCAATCAAAATCAGCTTAATTACGTTCGTAGTCAGATGGGGCCGTTTCTGACGACCCCGGAATCCTTAGAAAAAAGTATTGCAGTTGTTGGAGCAGGCGTAGCCCAAAATCCGTTGAATAGGGCCTTTCGCGAGTTTTTGGGCTGGCTTTATGTGGAAAACAAACAATATCGCCTGGCTTTGGACGTATACCGTGCCGTTGATAGACTGGAGCGCGAGGAGGGCAAAATCTTGTTTACGTTTGCTCAAATTGCCAGTGACGGCGGGGCATACGATGTAGCACTTGAAGCGTATGATGAAATATTACGGCGCTATCCGCTCGGGTTATCTGCTCCGGACGCGCTTCGTGGCCTTGGACTTATGCAAGAGAAATGGGCGGAGACATTGGGCGAAAACGTTTTTGACTTGGCGGGTAATCGGCTACCAAGAAATCATTACGACGAAGCATTAGATACATATCAGCTGTTTCTGATTGATTATCCGCAACATCCAATGTTCCCAGACGTGTTGCGACGCATAGGTTTACTTCATCAAGATGTTTTTTATGATTACACGTCGGCCTACACCGTTCTAACTGAAGTTATCGGTCGGTATCCCCAAACAATCGTGGCAGACCAAGCCGCATATGACCTCGGTAGACTGGCCGTCATGGAGAACCGAATGGAAGATGCCAGATTGGAGTTCTCAAGACTCTTGACCCGACTTCGGACTGGGGAATTGGCTGATCTATCCAGGTACGATTTGGCACTTTACCATTTTTACAAAGGCGATTTTGAAGCCGCTTTAGGCCTTACAGCGGCAATGCAGGAAAACACCTCTACTGACGTGGCCAACGATGCGATTGCCATGAAAGTAATGTTGATTGAAAACAGGGGGCCTGATTCATTAGACGTTCCACTTCGGGGATATGCTCATACCAAACTTTTGACCAGGCAAAGAGAATGGGAAACCGCTCTGCACCAATTGGATGACCTGTTACAAGAATTTGGATCTCATCCTCTTGCGGACGATATGTTATTTGATCGGGCAATACTATTGGCCAGAACCGCCAAGCCAGAATTGGCAATTCAAGCATACTTGGAACTTCCCTTGATTCATCCTGCTAGTTTTTTGGCAGACCGGAGCTTGTTTGGCGCAGCCACCCTTCAATATCAAATACTTGGGGATCGGGCTTCCGCCATTTTGACCTTTGAACGTATTCTGAAAGAGTATCCTGGTTCGTTATTGACCACCGTCACGCGAGAACAGATCAGGCGATTACGAGGAGATGAAGTTTAATGACAAAGTACTTTTTCACACTTTTTTTGGGTTTTTGGATTTGCAGCGCATCTTGGGCTCAAGATGTCCTGATTCCAATGGATGACTCCCAAAGTGACCATTTGAAGGCATACGGGGTTACCTTTTGGGCCCTGCAACACAAAATTGATATAGACTGGTTACTAAATTATAGAGGGGGAGCCTTTTTGGCTACAAAAACCCCGGAATTGGAGGAAGAGTTACGTGTTAGAGGAGTGTCGTTCGAGTCGCTAAACGGTTCTCAAACGGCCTCCATTATTTCTATGGTTGAAAGCGATGCCAGTAACACGAGCGTCGTACGGCTTGAAAAGCCCCCACGCATCGCTGTGTATGCTCCGCAACAGACTTTGCCCTGGGACGATGCAGTGCTTTTGGCGCTCACCTATGCAGAGGTGCCGTATGAGATGATTTATGACGATGATGTACTTGATGGTGCTTTAGAGGATTTTGATTGGGTTCATCTTCATCACGAAGATTTTACGGGTCAGTATGGCAAGTTTTTTAATTATCGTTCCACCCCTTGGTACATCGAACAGCAAAGACAAGCCGAAATATCAGCCAGAAAGAGAGGATTCAGAAAAGTCAGCGAATTGAAACTCAGAGTCGTTGAGATAATCAAACAATACGTTGGAGGTGGAGGATTTCTGTTCGCGATGTGTTCTGGAGCCGATACGTTTGATCTTGCACTCGCCGCCCACGCCACGGACATCGTGCCAATAGAATACGACGGCGACCCCATTGATCCGGACGCCATATCCCAATTAGACTTTACTCAAACCTTTG
The DNA here is from genome assembly GCA_937876355.1 of uncultured Bacteroidota bacterium. GTDB lineage: Bacteria > Bacteroidota > Rhodothermia > Rhodothermales > UBA10348 > UBA10348. The sequence goes on from CALFHN010000128.1 coordinate 11,600, forward strand.
CATTTACTGACTTCCGACCCGTTTTCAATGCCCGAGAGTACGAACATTCAAATATTGACTCTGGCCCCCCTCCTCCTCAATTAAGAAATCCTGCTGTAGATTATTTTACACTTTTTGAGTTTAGTGCCAAGTACGACCAAGTACCCACGATGTTAACTCAAAGCCACGTAGCTACCGTCAAAGGTTTTATTGGACAGACAACCAATTTTGTAAAAACGTTTGTCAAGCCCAACGTTGTCATTCTTGCCGAAGCTCCTGGCCGTGGCGAAGTGCGATACCTACACGGCTCCTTCGGAGAAGGCACATTTACATTTTATGGTGGTCATGATCCAGAAGACTATCAACATTTTGTTGGTGACGAACCGACTGATTTAAACTTGCACAAACATTCGCCTGGATATCGCCTGATCTTGAATAACATTCTTTTTCCTGCGGCGAAGAAAAAGAAACAGAAGACTTAAATGAGCAAAATGAAGGGAAAAACGGTCTCCGATTCTCATACTATAATGAACGAATTGGTGCTTCCAAACGACACAAATAGTTTGGGAAATCTAATGGGTGGGCGACTGCTGCATTGGATGGATATCTGCGCTGCAATTTCTGCTCAAAGACATTCAGGAGGAGTTTGTGTTACCGCGTCCGTGGACAACGTTGAGTTTCATTCTCCTATTCATCAATCAGAGATTGTCACGCTTCAGAGTCAACTTAATCGATCGTTCCGCACATCAATGGAAGTCGAAATAAATGTAAACGCTGAAAATCCACGCACTGGTGAAAAACGAAAAAGTAATCGGGCATTTTTTACATTTGTGGCCATTGGATCAGATGGAAAGCCGGTACCAGTCCCAGCCCTCCTACCTCAAACAGATCTTGAAATTGAGCGATATGAACAAGCTTTGAGGAGACGCGAATTCCGATTGTTTATGGCAGGTCGATTAACTCCAGAGCAAGTCAGTAATTTTCAGGAGTATCTCATTTCAGTTCGAGATGCACACAACAAAGGCTAATATCCTCAAACACCTTTTAGCTCTACCCGTTTTTCTGGTTGTGATAACACTTTTGACAATCACACCGAAGAATGGGTTTTCGCAGTCTGCTTCCCCTATCTCTCATAAACAGGTTGGATTCGGCGTATTAGTCGGACGAATTAGCGGCGTAACCTTAAAAGTACTGCTGCCCGAAATTAACGGACCTAAATCCGGATTTATTTCAAGCATTGATGTCAATTTAACTACGGATTTTGACGAGTTCGTGTTGTGGTCTGCTCATGTATTAAAGGAGCGGCCAGTTGAGGGGTCCCCCTTAACTGTATTCTTGGGCCCAGGCCTAACAACTGGATTAATAAACGAGCGCCCATTCTGGGGACTTTCAGAAACACTTGGGGTGTTGTTTCACAGCGGGCCCTATGAAGTATTTCTTCAAGGCATGCCTCGCCTGTACCTGATGCCCAATATGAACGGTCGAATCGAAGCGGCAACCGGATTACGCGTATATTTCTGAAACCGGTACGGTCTAATACCGTTATCGGGGCTTCAACTTTTCCATCAGCTGTATTTTTTGTTGTTCCAACGTATTCTCATAACCGGTGCAAATGGTCTCTTGGGCCAGCACCTTATTCGACTCATGGGTCGCCATCCCGAGTATGACCTACTCGCGACTGGGCGCGACAAAATGCCGCGTTTTACGGGTGGATCATGCGGTTATGTACCCTTGGACATAACAAATCCGGACGCAATTTCTCAGACTTTTGTGGATTTTGCCCCAGATGTCGTAATCAATTGCGCTGCAATGACCCAGGTGGACGAATGTGAATCTAATCGGGAGGCATGTTGGCAGGTCAATGCTATTGCAGTCGACAATTTGGCGAAAAATTGCCTAGCCCGAGGGACGCGCCTAATTCAAGTATCCACGGATTTCGTATTTGACGGTCAAAATGGCCCCTACAAAGAAGGAGCAAGGCCAAATCCGCTTTCCTATTACGGACGGTCCAAACTTGCAGGAGAGAATTATGCCCGTGGAGCAGGAATGGACAAGTGGTCCATAGTCCGGACGGTATTGATCTATGGGGTTGCGGAAGGCCTCCAACGGTCAAATTTTGTGTGGTGGCTTAAAGATAATTTAGAGGCAGGAAAAACCGTCAAAATCGTCACTGATCAGTGGAGAACTCCGACTTATGCCCTGGACTTAGCCGCTGGAATAGAAAAGATGGTCCGATTTTCAAAACAAGGAGTTTACCATCTTGCTGGCCGGGAGCTATTTTCTGTATTTGAATTCGCCAAAGAAATAGCCAAAACGCTCGATCTCGACGATTCTTTGATACTTCCAGCTGATGAATCAACCTTTACCCAAGCTGCAACCCGCCCTTCCAAATCAGGTTTTATTATCCTGAAGGCGGAATCAGAACTTGGATATTCTCCGCATTCTACACGAGAGTCCGTTTTAGAAATGGTTAAAGAAGAACAGCGAATAAAGTTATCTCCTTGATTTGACTAAAACGAATCACACTATTTTCTAATCGAGCTACGCCGGGTGGCGACTTGACTTCGTACCTTTACTGTTCAATAACAACTGCCTTTTAATGCTTGACCTGCAATACATTCGCGAAAACGCTGAAGTCGTAAAATCAGCCATTATCAATAAAGCCACTGGCACACCAGATTTGGTAGACCATGTTTTAGAATTGGACGAACTTTGGCGAAAAATTACCACCGAACTCCAAAACGTTCAGACTGCCGCAAACGCCGAAGCTAAAAAGATCGGTGAATTGATGAAGTCAGGGCAGAAAGAACAGGCGCAAAGCGCGATTGCAGAAAGTTCTCGGCTAAAGGCAGCTCTGAAAGATTTGGAGGAAGGTCAAAGAACAGCGGCCCTATCGCTTGATGCTGCGCTCTTAGAGATTCCAAACGTACCCCATCCATCCGTACCCATTGGGAAAGTGCCATCTGATAATGTGGTCGCTTTTGAACATGGGGTTTTCCCTGCTTTTTCGTTTCAACCGGTACCCCATTGGGACATTCTTGAAAAACACGATTTAGTTGATTTTGACCGAGGATCTAAGGTGGCTGGCGCTGGATTCCCGTTTTACAAGGGACCTGGTGCCCGTTTTCAGAGGGCCTTAATTAATTTTTTCCTTGATCAAGCCATTGGCAGTGGATACCTCGAAATTCAGGCCCCTTTGGTTGTCAACGAAGATTCAGCTCGTGGAACTGGGCAGCTTCCAGATAAGGAGGATTTGATGTACGAAGCGGTCAGAGACGGCCTCTATTTAATTCCCACAGCAGAAGTACCAGTAACGAACCTCCACCGGGACGAAATATTATCAGAAAGCGACCTTCCCATAAAATATTGCGCATATACGCCTTGTTTTAGACGAGAAGCAGGGTCTTATGGAAAAGATGTTCGAGGACTAAATCGACTACACCAGTTTGACAAAATTGAATTAGTTCATTTTGTACGTCCTGAAGACAGCTATGAAGCATTAGAAGAATTAAGAGCCCATGCTGAAGATCTGTTACAAAAACTAGGACTTCCCTACCGTCGACTATTGATGTGCACCGGCGACATGGGCTTCACCCAGGCAAAAAAATATGACCTCGAAGTCTGGAGTGCTGGTCAGGAACGATGGTTGGAAGTATCGTCAATTTCAAATTTCGAGACTTTTCAGGCTCGACGGATGAAAATAAGGTACCGTTCCAAATCTGAGGCGAGACCCCAAATTGTTCATACCATTAACGGAAGCGGATTGGCACTTCCCAGAATTGTTGCTGCCCTTCTTGAAAACAATCAACAAGAAGATGGGTCGATCACAATTCCTCCAGCCCTAAGGTCTTACTTCGGCTCAGAAACGCTTATTTCTTCATAATTCTCTGTTTCAAGAATTGATTCTATGGTGATGTCACCAGGGAATTGCGGAATGTGTGTCTTCTGAATGAGCTTCCCAGATCCTTTCGCTGATGGAGATGTCTCGTGGATGTAGTACTCTGAGTTTGGCAATGAATTGTTGTACGTCCTAGCGGTCTCGGCTGCCTTTCGCATACTTTTGTCCGCATTAATTCGAAGCTCTGCTAGCTGTTGATGAATGCGCAATTCTAGCAATTCAAAAGCATGTTCGAAATAAACCTTATCTCGAGTAAGGTTCTGGTCATTTGTCGAGGTCTGTGAATCGATCCTTGACACCATGGCCGAAAGCGCAAAAATGAAGGTAGCACTATCTGAAAGGCGCGCCTGAACCGCCTGCCGAATTACAATTTCTTCTTTATGCCATTTTGACGCCATTTTGAACAGATGCGCGTGTTTTTGGATCAATTTTGAGAGCCGAAGAGCAAATGGTTCTAGCCAAGAGTTCTCGGTTGAAACTGCCGGCGCTGAAGGGACAAAACCCAAAAATAGCTCCGTTGCCAATGGAATGGCGCGTTTTAACAAGGCAGGATTCACCATGTTTGGCACAATACGCTTCACGTTTTGGCCGAACGATTCATCACCGTCCCATGACATGGCTTGTTGAATGCCCATCATTTGTTCTGCCAACTGTTTACCGCCGTATCCAAAGATGAATGGTTGCATGACTTCATTTGAGCCTTCAACAATTCTGTGAATGCGGCTGTCGCGCCACAATCGTTCCAGCTCATTCTCGGTCATGTAGCCTTCTCCACCCATGATTTCAAGGGCGTCATCTACGATTTCCCATCCAATTTGGGAACTGAACACTTTCGTGATGGCTGTCTCCACCATGATATCGGTATCGCCGCGGTCCAGCATACCTGTCATCATATACAGTAGCGAATCCAAGGCATAACCATAAGCATACATCCTCGCAATGCGTTGCTGAACCAACTCAAACTCGGCCAAAGGACGCTCAAATTGATATCGAGTCTGAACCCATTTAGTGGACTGATCAGCAGCCCGGGCGGCTGCCCCAGCAATGCCAGCTGACAAAGTGCATCGACCGTAGTTTAAACAAGTCAGGGCAACAATGAGCCCGCGACCTTCTTTGTGAAGTAGATTCTCTCTAGGCACTCTGACGTTCGTAAATCGAATTCTGGCTTGCCAAGTGCCCCTAATTCCCGTTTTTGACCTGTTTTTTTCAAAAATATCAATCCCAGGCATATCTGGAGTACAAATCAGGGCAGTGACTTTATCTTTGCCATCAATTTCCTGTTTCGTCATAACGGTGTACATCCCACTCAATGCTCCCGAAGTACTCCACTTTTTTTCACCGTTTAAGATGTAATGACTTCCGTCTTCGCTCAACACACAACGTGTTTCTTGACCTGCTGCATCTGAACCAACTTGTGGTTCAGAAAGACAAAAAGCTGATAAGTACTCTCGTGCAACTTTCGGAAGGTATTCTTCTTTTTGAGCCTCATTGCCGAATAGCATGATGGCTTTACAGCCGATGGATTGATGCGCCGATACCATCACTGATGACGAACCGCAATAGGCCCCAATCATGGATAAAACCCTGTTGTAGCTGGTAATGCCTAAACCCAGCCCACCATATTTTTCGGGGACGGTCATTCCCATAACTCCAAGGTCAAATAACCGCTGTATGGCCCATTCTGGAATGTATTGATCCTGATCGATTTCAATCGAAGGATGTTCATCCCTTAGATAGGCCTCTAACGTTTCTAATAGTGCGTCACACTTGGCCCGTTCTTCTTTGGATTCGCTTGGATAAGGAAATATCAAATCATTTCTGAATTGACCCCAAAAAAGATTTTTAGCAAAGCCCATCTTCTCGGGTTCTGGCCCCATCATACGTTCAATGTCAGCGATCATTTTTCGATCTTGTTCTGAAACATTTTTGAGATTTAATGAATCGATAGACATGAGATTTGGGCTTTAGAGAAGCGTCTTAGAAATGTACTAATTTGACGAATACGGTCTGTTTATGGAGAAATACACTGCTGGTTCCACAGACAAAGGGTCAAAAAGCCGCATGAGGTGAACAGTGTTAACCTCTTAATGCATAAGACCCCCACTCTTGGGTATATTGAAGCACATTTGTCACCTAATTATTCTTGATTAAAAATCTCGTGAATGTTTCGTTCTGCGCAAAACTCGCTTCGCTACGTGCTCAAAAATCCTCAGTATTGTGCGTTGGCCTGGACCCCGATCCGGCAAAACTCCCAAAACACATCCTTTCCAGATACCCAACTGGGGAGGCAGTAGAACATTTCTGCACCTCGATCATCGAGGCCACGGCCCCCTTCGCAATCGCTTTCAAAATCAATTTTGCATTTTTTGAAGCGCTTGGAGACCGAGGACTGTCAATAATGAGGACAGTTTTAAGTTCAATCCCCCCAGGCGTTCTTACAATCGCCGATGCGAAGCGTGGAGATATTGGAAACTCAGCTCGATTTTACGCCAGTTCCGTTTTTGATGATTTAGGCTTCGATAGCGTAACGCTCAGCCCCTATATGGGCCAGGACTCCCTCACTCCATTTTTGAACTATCCAGGTAAATGCAGCTTCGTATTGGCAAGAACATCGAACCCAGGTGGAAACGATTTTCAAACGTTAAACGTCGCGGGTCAACCTTTATACTCCCACGTTGCTAAGGCCGTGTCTGGGTGGGCCCAGGATCAGCCCGGAACAGCAGGGTTTGTAGTTGGAGCAACGGACGTGTCAAGCCTGGCTCAGCTGCGTTTGGAATTACCAGAGGCGCCTTTTTTGATCCCAGGAGTGGGCTCGCAGGGAGGTTCCGCCGCAGACGTCATGAAAGCAGCTGGTTCAGGACCAGTGCTCATCAACAGCAGCAGAGCCATTATTTACGCTTCAGACGCCCTGGATTTTGCCCAAAAAGCAAGCGAACAGGCCCAAATCACACAAAATGAGCTAGGATCATGATCGTTCGAGTTGTCCATTTGACCATTCTGCCGTCAAAAATTAACGCCTTTGTGGATCTGTACACCAAATCAATGGCTCAAATCAGAAGTACTCCGGGCTGTTTGGATCTCTCCTTACTGCGCGACGTGAGCGATCCAAATCGTGTAACAACGTTGAGCAAATGGAAGGACCTTGACGCTCTTGAAGCTTACAGAGCGTCCAACTTTTTTCGATCCACATGGACTTCTGCCAAAACCATGTTTGCAGACGAAGCTGAAGCCTACAGTTATACTGTAATCAGTACGACAAATTGATACCAAAGCGCAAACTCCGACCCGGCGCGGGTAACCCAAGTTGAGGAAGCGTAAGTGAATCAAAAACGTTATCAGCCCCAGCGTATGCTTCTAGAAACAGACCTTTACTACTAAAATACACGGTTTGTGCAATTCGCAAATTCCACTCCAGAGATGTTGGAAGCAGAATATGTTCGTTTTCCGTCCCAAGACCGTAAGCCTTTCCGACGTAGATAAGAGTTGAGATTAAACGAGTATTCGAAGTTAGACGGGCCTCTCCATTGAGTGTCATCAACATCTCTGGTTTTTCCGTCAAATGTCCCGAAGACTTTCCTGATTTCTTTCTTGGACGCATCAATGTTCCATGCCCATCAACGGAGAAGCGCTCTGAGATGCGGAATGCGCCAGATAATTCCGCTCCAATAACGCTGGAACCATCCAAATTTATCCTCTGTCGCTTGGTAAGACCTTCGACCACGACATTTTTTTGGTCAATAGTATCTACTGTGCGAATTGCAAATCCTGTCATTTGAAATGAGTACCGGCTATTTGCATAAACAAATCCAGCTTCCGAGGTCCAAGATCTCTCGCTTTGCAGGTCATTGTTTAGAATGAATCGGTTCAGTGCCACGCCATAGAGTTCTCGAAGCGTTGGAAACCGTGGTTTACTACCTGCATTGATCAACAGCGAAGAACGTTTGGAGAGTTTAATATTGGTTTCAAAATTTACACTCCAAGCCTGCATTGAGGGTTGCGGAAGTTTATCTCCGGTAGACGGAGTGGACATGCCATCAATTGAAAAACCAGCTACCCAGTGTCCTCCAAGCTTGTTCGGTGTTGAAACTTCGGCACCAACTGAAAAAAGCACGTTTCTGTAATACTGATCCGGACCTGCAACTTCCTTGGAAGTGCTCACAACCGAATCAACTTGCTTATGGGAAGTGCTCGATACAAATCCAATTCCACGATATGATGTATTCGATGCCTTCCACTCTGCAATCGCTCTTATCCCTGCCGATAGGTCAAGATCCGCCTGCGTAAGTGATACGCGGGTATAGGAATCGTCTTCATACTGATCAATTTCCTGCTGAAAGCGGGAAATCCAAATGGTTGTGAACAAGTGCACCGGCCAATTACTTTTAACAGCGTTAAAAATGGCCATTGAGTTGCGCCAAACTGGGTAGCGCCAATATCGTATGCTTTCAATGGTAGGATCTAAGTGCCCTTCTGGTGACACACCTTTAGCAGAAGAAGCATGTAATAATGTAACTCCGAATGAGCCCATTTTCGCTTCCCTATCCAACCTTGCATAAATAGTTGCGGAAGAGCGATCAGAATTGGTGCGAATAGACCCATTTTGACTGAATGGAAGCCTTGCCGAATCCGAAACCCGAAATCCGTCTGATTTGGAGACCGTCCCTCCTACCAGAATCGATGTTTTTCCTTTGCGTCGCGCAGCCATCAACCTGGACTGCCAAGATCCAGGATGGCCCAATTGAATGGTCGCCTCGTGAATGGTACCGCTTGCCAAAAGGGATCTACTATGAAGACTTACCGCCCCTCCTGACACATTCGGCCCATATGCTGCGCTTAATGCTCCTCGCTCCAACGTTATGTCCCCCAAAACATTAGCAGGAATCATGCTGAGATCAATTCGATTGTCCCATCCAATGTTTAATGGAGCCCCATCTAGAAATACAGCGACTTGTCTTTCTCCAGAAGCCCTGATGTATACAAGGGTTTCTCCTCTCGAATTGGTTTGTAAGTGTGCCGAAGGAAGCTGCCTCAACACACCTGATATATCGGCTTTGTCCTGTTGCGCCAGCTTTGATAGTCGAACTCTGAAAAGACGTTGGATATAATCTGAATGACGAGCCTCCCCTCCGATCACTATTTCTGATAGAGAATATGAAACCAAAGAATCTGGTTTTTCTTGACCAAATGCAAAGGTGCAGGCACATAACAAAAGGCAAGACAAGCCCGTGAGCCTCTTTAAAACAATCAAAGTCATTAAATAATCGTTCCGTCTGGAATAGATGCATTTTTGGGAATAACAACGATTCCATCTCGTATGTGATAATCCGGGCCATCTTTGAAATCATGTCCAGCCGCATTGGTGATGACACAATTCTTTCCAATGCTTACGTTTCTGTCAATAATCGCCCTTTTAATGACCGTGCCATCGCCGATACCCGGAAACTCCGGTCCTTCAACAGTTTCCCTGTCTTCAGATTTGTGCCATCGAAAATAATCGGCTCCCATCAAGATGCTCTCCTCAATAACCACGTTGTCTCCAACAAAAGATCGGATTCCAATGATAGAATTACGGATCGAAGATTTGCCAATCACGCTCGCCTCTCCAATGATCGCGTGGTCTATTTCCGCACTATTTATTTTGGCCGGCTGGAGCATTCTGGCGTTCGTGTAAATTGGCATTTTAGGATCATAAAGGTCAAATTCTGGCTTTTGGCCAGTAAGCATCAGATTAGCGTCGAAAAAAGACTTCACGGTCCCGATATCGCTCCAATACCCTTCAAACGCATAACTAGCAACTCGGTGCGTTTTCATTGCTGAAGGAATGATTTGTTTCCCGAAATCATGTTCGAGCTCATGTGCTTTCAACAATTCTTGAAGTACGCCGGCTGAAAAAATATAGATACCCATTGAAGCAAGGAAATGACGTCCTAGGACATGCATCTCTTTAGAAACTTCGCTTTGTTTCCCTTCCAGTTGATCGGCGTCTGGCTTTTCGCAGAACTCTGTTATTAACCCGTTGGAGTCTGTTTTTAAAATTCCAAATCCAGGAGCGTCTTCTGCATTAACGGGAATCGACGCTATCGTTATGTCAGCCCCAGATTGTTCATGTTGCCTGAGCATGTTTCTATAATCCATGGTGTACAATTGATCACCAGACAGGATTAATACGTGATCAGATCGATACTGTTGGACATGCAGCATACTTTGGCGAACCGCGTCGGCAGTACCTTGAAACCATTCTTTTGAATCTGGTGTCTGTTCGGCCGCTAGGATACTCACAAACCCATCCCTGAATCGGTCGAACCGATACGCCTGACTTATATGCCGATTTAAGCTGGCAGAGTTAAACTGGGTTAAAACAAATATTTGATTGATTCCAGAGTTAATGCAATTTGAGATGGGAATATCAATCAATCGATACTTTCCGGCCAGAGGAACGGCAGGCTTTGCTCTCCTGTGGGTCAATGGAAAAAGGCGTGAACCTGCTCCTCCACCTAGAATGATTGAAATCATGACTTGCCCCTCGCTTGTAGTTTATCTGAACGCATCTAACGTACCATGTGTACTTCGGTTTTCCGCCATAGGCCCCGTACTGCTGACTCTCTTTGGGAATCGTGTCAGTGCCCTTTTCGCCACAATTCTAAGAGAAATAATTCGAAAAAAAGATCAAAATCTTAATTGAAACTAGAACCGGTACTAATAGGTAAACCCGTTTCTCACAGCAAAGAATACAAAAGCCCATGAGTAGCTCGACCCTACAATTGATTGCATTCATCGAAGGAAAGCTCAAACAAGCTCGGCGTCGATTAGTCAGTGTGAATCTGGTCAAGGGACTTGTTCTGCTGCTGGGTGCTTCAGCCCTTTTCTGGATAATTGGCGCTGGGCTAGAAAGTTTTTTTTGGTTTACACCTGCTCTTCGAATTACTGTACTACTTGTTGGAGTGATTTGTCTGTTGGCCGTAGTTGTTTGGTATCTGTTGTGGCCTTTTTTACTCAATACTGGCTATTTGGGACATAAAGGTGATACATACCTTGCAAAACTGATCGGACGGCAGTTTCCAAATATTGGAGATTCACTATTGAATTTCCTGCAGCTCTCTTCTGGCAAACATAGCCATTCCCCAGAGCCTTTTGTGGACCTTGCAGTGAGACGTTTGGGCGAACCCATTCGGGAAATTCCTTTCGAAACTGGCACACCTTGGACTGAAATAAAGCCATTCAGCCGAATTTCCCTTGTTCCAATTCTTTCACTTGTGCTGTTTTTGGTTGC